>JADZFZ010000868.1 GCA_020854145.1 Deltaproteobacteria bacterium
GCCCGCCCCGTCCAAAAGCCTCGACATCAACGCCCGGATCTGCTGACGCGCACCCCCGCGATGGACCTCGTGGAGCCGGTCACGCGCACGCTCGATCACGAGCAACGAGAAGGCGCGCTAACACGGGCGAACGCCGGTACAAGCTGCTCCTGTCGCAGACCGACAAGACGTCGCTCATGTCGATCGTGGACGGATCCGAGCTACCCAAGGAGAGCTCGGTGCGAGTGACCCAGAACTTCCAGCTCTTCGAGGCGTTGATCGCCGGCTGCAAGGGCGACTTCACGGCGGTGTGCAGGGGGCTCGCAAAGCTCGTGGTGGTCGACATCGCGCTCAACCGCGACCAGGACAACCCGCAGCTCATCTTCGAGAGCATGAACTCGACCGGCCGCGAGCTAAGCCAGGCCGATCTCATTCGGAACTTCATCTTGATGGGCCTCGAACCGGTCCTCCAGACGCGCCTCTACGAGCAATTCTGGCGACCGATGGAGGTGGACTTCGGGCAGGAAGCCTACGGCACGCACTTCGACGGCTTCATGCGGCACTACCTCACCGTGAAGACGGGCGAGATCCCGAACATCGGTGACGTGTACGAGGCGTTCAAGGCCCACGCCCGCCCGATGATCGCGAAGACCGGCGTCGAGGCGCTGGTCCGCGACATCCGCGACTTCGCCCGGTACTTCTGCGCGATGGCGCTCGGCGCGGAGCCGGATCCGGATCTGAAGATCGCGTTCCACGACCTGCGCGAGCTGCGAGTGGACGTCGCCTTCCCGTTCCTCCTGGAACTCTACCGCGACTATGCGACGGGCACGCTGCCCGGTCAGGACTTTCTCGCGGCGATCCGACTGGTCGAGGCGTACGTCTTCCGGCGCGCCATCTGCTCGATCCCGACGAACTCGATGAACAAGACCTTCGCGACGTTCGGGAAGGCGCTCAAGAAGGATCGCTACTTGGAGAGCATCCAGGCACACCTGCTCGGGTTGCCGTCGTATCGTCGGTTTCCGACGGACGACGAATTTCGGCGCGACGTGCAGACGCGCGATCTCTACAACTTCCGCAGCCGGAGCTACTGGCTGCGCCGCCTCGAGAACCACGGGCGCAAGGAGCGCGTCGGCGTGGACCAGTACACCATCGAGCACATCCTGCCGCAGAACGAGAACCTCTCCACCGAGTGGCAGGCGGCGCTCGGCCCAGAGCACGAACGCGTGCAGCAGACGTGGCTCCACACCCTCGGGAACCTGACGCTCACGGGCTACAACTCCGAGTACAGCGACCGACCCTTCAACGAGAAGCGTGACATGGTCGGGGGGTTCAAGGAGAGCCCGCTCCGGCTGAACGCTGGCCTCGGGCAGCTCGCGGAGTGGAACGAGGACGCGATCAAGCAGCGCGCGGGTCGGCTGGCGGACATGGCGCTCGGCGTCTGGGCCGCGCCCAAGCTCCCGGCCGATGTCGTCGCCGCTTACCGACCCAAATCCGATCGCGCTGAGCGCGCGGCCGTCTACACGATCGAAGACCACCCGCACCTGCTGACCGCGGCGATGCGCCCGCTCTTCGATGCGTTTCGCAAGGCCGTGCTCGCGCTCGATCCATGCGTGACGGAGGAGTTTCTGAAGCTCTACGTCGCGTACAAGGCCGAGACCAACTTCGTGGACGTCGTGCCGCAGGCGAAGCGATTCCGCCTGTCGCTCAACATCCCGTTTCAGGAGCTCAACGACACGAAGGGCATCTGCCGAGACGTCACCGGCCTCGGCCGGTGGGGCAACGGCGACACGGAGGTCGTGCTCGCGTCGGTCGACGAGCTGCCGTACGTCATGGGCCTCGTTCGGCAGGCGTACGAGCGCCAGATGGGGAGCCAGGGCGACGCGTGATCCGTCCCTCGTGACCGATGCGCACGGTCACGCAGCATCGGCGTCGGGCTTCGCGGGAGTTCGGACGTCCCGTATAGTGGTCCACCACGAGAACCTGCTTTATCCACGAGCGGGTTTTCTTGTTTTGGCTTCATTGACGATAATCGACGTTCGGAGCCCGCCTTGCTCGAATCCGACGATGGAGAGAGACTGCACACGGCACGCCACAAGGGCGTTCGCCGCAACATCTGCTTCGACTCGTTCGTCCGAGTCTCCGATACCGTCGGAGCTACCGGAGCGCCTTGAGAGAGACGCTTGTTGAATCTGCCCGGCCGGACGGGGTCAAGGCCGAGCTCCGCGACACCGACACGCACATCCACTACCTTCGATCGCTCGTGCGCCCTCCGGCGGGCAGCCGGGCCGTGCCGCAGGATGTCTTCTGGCTCGTGGACGGCACCACGTATCTCGGGGAGATCAGGATCCGGCGCCGAGCATCGGGTTCGCATCCGAGCATCAAGAGCCACCTCTACTACGAGATCCGCCCGTCTCGCCGCGGACGCGGGCTCGGGATCGAGATGCTCCGGCGCGGTCTCCTCAAGGCGCGAGCGCTCGGTCACCGCCGCCTTCTCGCGAGCGCGCAGGAGTCGAACCAGCCATCGCGTCGCATGCTTGAGCAGCTCGGCGCGCGGCTCATTGCGCGCCGGACGATCCCGCACACCGGCGGAACGTTTCGGCTTTACGAGATCCGACTCGCAGCTCGGCGCACGGCTTGACCTCGGCACCGACATCGATACGATCGAGATATCGGAGGCGCCCATGCAGATCGGGGATTTTCGCACGGAGAACTTCAACGTCCTGCCCTCGCTGCACGAAGCCGGCCGGAACCTGGAACGCCACCGCGGCGCGCTCGAGAAGCTGGGCCAGGTGATCGCGCGGCACGGGCTGAAGGATGCCGTCGGAATCGCCCTCCTCCACCGGCACTTCGAGCTCGCCCCTGGCGAGCATCTCGTCGAGCGCATCGACACCGCCGCCCGTGAGAGCGTGATCGTGCCGACAAGAGACGGTGCCGGCATGCACCCTCACCTCCTGGCGTTCATGGGCGGACAGTGGTCGCCGCTCGAGTTCGTGACCGACTCCTACCAGGCGGCGAACGGCACCGAACAGCTTCGTCACATCCCAGCGTTCCTCCGCGAGTACGCGGACACGCTCGCTGCCGAGGGGGTGGCGTCGGTCTTCGGCATCAGCGTCTTCCACAACCGCGACGACCTCCTCGATGTGGACCGCGAGGTGCTGGTCGAGAGCACGGAGGTCGCGACGCGCACGTCACGGATGCGGCCGGATTCCCGCGATGCGGTTGCCCGCATGGACGTCACCGAGACGCTGTGGCTCTGGGACGGCAAGACCTGCCGGATGGGCTGCGTCTGTGTCTATCCGCCGAACCAGCCGAACAACCACGGACACGTGCATCAAAACTGAGTCTTGATGACATCGACCCCGGTCCTTGCGAACGTCCAGCGATTTCGAACAGTAGCCGAAACGTCGTCAACATCCGCCTTCCGACATCTTCCGCCTCCGCAAGGGTGATCGGCTGCTTCAGTTCATCGCGACAGATCCTCTGCAGGTCTTGGACGAGTTCTGGCGGCGGTGGGCTAATGTCGAACGGATCATGAGCAAGCATGTTGCGAAGTAAGCGTGGAATTCGCTACTTCGTCAACATCAAGCCGGCGCAGTCAGACCCCGGGTTTGAAGTCGTGCGGGACGGCTCCCGTCCGTCGTTCCTGCTCGATCCGCGCCAGAAGGTCCGTGCGCCGGATCCGTACCAGGCGGCCGAAGCGGTAGTGCGGGAAGTACCCGCGGCCGATCCACTCGTAGATGGTCCACTTGGAGACCCGGAGGATCCGGGCGGCTTCGTCCGCGTTCACGAAGTCATCGGGGACGGGTGGTGTTGTGACCTTCGGTGGAATTGGTTCGGTGAGTATTGGCATAGGCAGCTAAGGGGACGCGCAGCCCATTTCTGTGTATAGGATATTAGGGAGGTTCCGGTGGCGTAAGGGGCGCAAAGCGACCAAGTGCGCCCCCTTCTCCTGTGGACGGAGTCATGAGGTGTCAGGTATCGTGGGAGCTCGTGTAAGGATGTCCCGTATACTGGCCCACCACTGAGAAAACGCGCGCACGCGAGCATCCCGCGGCCGCGCGTTTTTTCGTAGGTTGACCACCGCCGCGGGCGCTGGAAGGCGGTTCACACCCCGTTGTGTTCGGCCCTCGGGAATTTTCGGTGCCTCGAGCAGCGCCTGGTACGGGAATCGCAGCTCCGGCTTGAGGATTCGGTCGCGTACGGGCAGGTTCACACACCCCTCGACGACAAGGCGGCGCTTCTCGTCGTCGCTCCCATCACGGAACGCGGCGAGCGCCACCTCGCCCCATTGGAGCATCCCGGCGATGAAGGTCCGCCAGTCCTCGAGGCAAGCCGTCGGGTCGTCGAGGTCGCGCCGCAGCTCCTCGACGCGAACGAGCAGCGCAGGTCGGCGCGCGCGGTACTCGACGTCGGTGAGGTCACCGGCGAGCCGCATGTCGGTCAGATCGTTCAGCGTGCGTTCGGTCACGGCGAGCTCGGCTTCCCGCCGGCGCCTGTCGCGACCGAGGCGAGCACGTTCGCGTTCGATGTGGAGGTCGACGGCACGAAGCGTCCAGTCGACAATCGGACGCGGCAGCGTCACCCGCCCGAACACGTCTTCGATGGCACCCGTCACCTGCACCTCGCTCGGCGCCGGTGCACGGCAGACCTTGCGGTCCTGGCGCTTGCGCGAGCACCGATAGTAGACGAACCGCCCCTTGATGCGCTCGGCGGTCAGCCCGCGACCGCAGTGGCCGCAGCGGAGTAAGCCGCGCCAGAGGAAGGCAAGCTCGGGCTTCTTCGCGCGCGGCGCCGTCGGCTTGTGCGCGATGGCCTGCACTCTCTCGAACTCGCCGGGCGTGAGCATCGGCTCGTGCTCGCCCGGGAAGACCTCCCCGCAGCGAACGATGCGGCCGCAGAAGAACGGGTTCTCGAGCAGCTTGTAGAAGTGGTTGATGCCGATCGGAGTCGCGGGCCGGTTCGCGGTCTCGCGTCGGGTGAGCCCAGCTGCGACGGCGCGGCGCCAAGCGCCGCTCATCGTGAACGTGCCGGAGAGAACGTCGTGGAACGCCCGCTTCACGAGCGGGAAACGCTCGGGGTCTGGCACGACCATCCCCGCGCCTCGGTAACCGTGGCGGTCGCGGACCTTCATGTAGCCGACGGGCGGCGAGCCAGTGATTCGGCCCTTCTCATGCACGGCCTTGTTCCCGCGCCGGACGCCCATCACGAGATCGTCGGTCATCTTCGTCGCCGCGCCGAACAGCACGGACAGCATGAACTTCGAATCGCCGGAGCCGGTGTACGTGCCCTCCAGCGTCACGATCTCCTTGAGGTTGCCCTTGCCCAGGAAGTGGATCAGCGCGCCGCCGTCGATGGGGTTCCGCGCGAGGCGGTCGAGCTTCCACGCGAGCACGCGCTCGACGCGGCCGGCGGCAACGTCGCCCAGGAGCTTCGAGAACACGGGCCGGCCGGGCTCGCGCGCCGAGTGCGCCTCCTCGAGCTCGGCATCGATCTTGAGGCCGACGCGCACAGCGAACTCGCGCAGTTCCTTCACTTGCGCGGGAATCGACAGAATCTGCTTGTCCTCGCGGTCCGTGGACTTGCGGACGTAGAGGACGCATCGGCGAGTCGGCTCGGGCATACGTTCATGGCATGGACACGGTCTCGTTTGTGGTGGGACTCGTCAACGGCACCTGCGGCGACGATCTGTGGATAGCCGTGCGTTCCCGAATCTCGAAGAGCAAGCTGAACGTCGCGAGCATCCGTCGTCCCACGTCCTCCGCCTCGGCGAGCGTGAGCCCACGACCAAGCTCGACCTCGCAGACGTGCTGGAGGTCGGCGACGAGTGACGCAGGAAGCTCGGGCATCGTGGTGAACGGCAGCGGCATGTCTTCATCGTCCCGCGCGGTGCAGGCGATGGATACGGTCTCGAATCCGTCGAAGCGCGCCCCCGTCGCGTGGGGACAACGTCGCGCACGACGACGAGAGATATCCACAGCGAACGGGGTCGCAGTCGGTGCAGTCTGCGCCCCTTTTCCATGATCGGGCGGTCGGGTATCGTCTTCGTACGGGGTAGAACAGAAGTAGAACAACACCCCGACAAGAAAGGAGGCGATCACCTACGACCCACGACCACCCACCACGCACGGCATTCAGCCCCGTCCCAAAGGACGGCTCGCCGCGCTTTCCCATACCCATCGTGACGGCGCCGACGCTTCCGGTCATGGCCGTCGCGCGAGCAGGTCTCCGCCGGGTCGCGCTCGTCGTCCTCGACCGACGCCGTCGCGTTCGGTGCGCTCGCACGCTCGACCTCCGTCGGCGTGCCGGCGTCGCCGCCAAGCTGGAGAGCGTTCGCCGGATCGTCGGTCGTCTCCTCGATCGTGAGCGCGTCGCCGCGCTGGTGCTCGAAGCCGCAACGGCGCGAAGCCCAACGCCTCCCGCGTTCCGAGAGCTTCTCGTCGCGCTCTGCGACGAAGAAGCCGTGTGGTTCCACGAGCGTGATGTCGGCTCCGTGCTCCGGGCGATCGGCGGCGACGCCGCGAAGCCCGACGTGATCGCCGAGGTCGCTGCCGAGCACCGCGAGCTTGCGGGGCGGCTCGACTTCCGCACCCGGTCGCTCTTCCGCGACCGCGACCACGAGCGCGACGTCCGTCCGCTCGTGAACGCCTTCCTCCTGGCTCATGCCGTCGCCCGCGAGGCGGCCCGCGTCGCCTCCCGACCTGCGGCCTGAGCCCGTGATCTAACTCATCCACCGCCGTGCTCGGCACGGTCGGCTGGTTCCCCGCGCCCCTGTATGCCCGATCTTCGCGACATCGCGATCACGCTTGCCTGCGGGCGCTTCGTCCGCCGGGTGACGCCCGAAGCGCTCGCCGCTGCTCTCGGCCTCGCCACGGTGCGGCCGGCGCTGCTCTCGCTCTTGCTTCGGCCCGGCGAGCCCGACACCGTCCCCGCCGGTCCCTCGCCCTCGGGGGAACCTACGGAGGGGGAACGTTCGTTCGGCACGAACGTGAACGTCCCAGAAAATATCTTGATCGGAAACGTTCACGAACGTGCGTTAGTACCGAGAACGAACGTCGCGCCCGAGCGTGCGCGGGACCTCGCGGACCACCTGGCCCAGGCCCTGGACGATCCGGCCAGCCTTCTCTGGTTTCGCAAGGTCGTGCAGTCCCTCGACGAGGCCACCGTCACGAACGCGCTCGACCGCGCGCTCCGCGTCCCCGAGCACGCGATTCGCCGATCGCGCGCGGCGTACTTCACGGGGATCGTAGCACCGCTGCTCCGTCGCACGCCTGCCGCCGAAGCTGCCCATGCCCCACGCCCATGAATCACCACGTCCCCCGCCGCGAGCCCCGGGTGCTCGCCCTCGACACGAACGCCGCCTCGCTCGCTTACGTCGTCGCCGACCTCGTGGAGATGCGCTCTTCCGGCGAGGAACCCTGCTCGACGTCGCGCTCGCTCCGCCTCCGACTCGGACGTCTCGTCCGACGCGAACGGCCGACCGCGATTGTTACCGCCGGGCCCGAAAGTGTCGACCGCCTTCTCGGTCGAGGCCGCCACCGCGTCGCCGTCGTGGACGCGCCCCGGACCCCGCTCCCGTTCTCAGTGATCACAGACGTGTACGCCGAGGCACCCGTCTTCGCTCCGAACCTCCGCCTGCAGCGTCTCGCACGCCTCGCCGTCACCGCCCTCGCGCGATCATCATTCCCATCCCGCAAGTATGCCAAGACCCACCGCACTTGAGCCCCTCTACGTCCCCATCGACGCCCGTGACGCCGCCGTCGCCGTGCTCGACGCGCTCGCGCGCGTGCGTCTCGTGTCGCTCGGCTCGCTGCGTGCGTACGCCGCGACCGAGGGGCTCGACCCTACGTTCCTCGACACCTGGATCGCGGCCAAGCTCATCGTGAAGACGGTGATCGTAACCGACGCCGTCCGCGCCACCTCGCTCGAGATCGTGGCGCTCACGCCAGCGGGAGCGCGCGCTCTCTCGGAGATCACGACCCGCAACGTGCAGGCGGTCGCCCCCTCGCGACTCAAACGGTCCGGCCAGAAGCTCACGCACGACGCCGGAGTCGGCGATGTCGCCCTCGCCTTCGTCGCCGCCGGTCACGCCGGCGTTGCCGCGGTGATGGGCGTCGAGACGGACACGAGCGTGCTCTCGACGTCGGTCGTCATGCAGGGGTCGCGTGGCGCCCTCCGCGTGCCGCTGCAGGGCGACGCCTACGTTCTGCTTCGCGGAGCGAACGGTCCGACCGGGCTCCTCATCGAGTTCGACCGGGCGACGATCGCTCCGAAGAAGATGGGCGCGAAGTTCGCCGCGTACGTGGAGTGGCGTCGAACCGGCGGGCCGGCGCGCGCGTTCTCGATCAAGGCGCTCCGCGTGCTCACGGTCGTGCCTGATGCTCGCCGCCTCGAGAAGCTCCACGGTGCCGCGCTCGACGCGACCGGTGGCAAGCGCTCCGGCTTCCTGATCTTCGCTGAAGCGAAGGACTTCACGGCGGCAGATCCACGACGGCTCGCAGAGCCCGTCGCCCGCCAGCTCGGCGACGACACGTTCGTCTCGCTCGTAGGCGCGCCCGCTCCTCCAGGTGTCGCGCGGCAACGCGATCTCGCGGCCGCTTGAAATCACACACTCACGCCTGGAGAAGCGGACGCTTGGTCCGCCGCCTTCCCGCCCCCTTGGCCCGACCATGGGCTCAGGCGGTTCCGGTCCGTGCCGGATCTCGCTCCTTGCTCGCCCGCGGCACTGGATGGATCGCCCCCCGGCTCCGGAGGGGATCACGATTCGCGGGAGGGCGGACTCCGGAGTTTTCCATTCCATGCCACTTCTTCGTCTCCCCTCCGCCCTTGCCGCGCTCCGCCCCGAGCAGCACGTGCTTGTCGTCGGAAAGACGGGAGCCGGAAAGAGCACGCTGCTCCGAGCGTTGCTCCACCGCGAAGCGGTGACGGGACGTGCGGCAGCGCTCATCGATCCGCACGGTGACCTCGCGGACGAGGTGCTCGCGGACCTCCCTCGTTTCCGCAGGAACGACCTCGTTCTTCTCGATCCGACGGAGAGCACATGCCGCGGGCTGAACCCGCTCCGTGGTCTCAGCGCCGGCGCGCGCCACCTCGTGGTCGCGAACGTCCTCGCCGCGATCCGCAAGCTCTTTCCAGACAACGCCTGGGGCGCGCGCACGGAGCACCTGCTGCGGCATGCGCTGCTCGCTGCGGCGGAGGTTCGTGGCGGCACGATCGCCGACGCCGCGCGCATGCTCTACGACGACGACCACCGCGCGTGGATCCTCCGGCAAGTAGCTGACCCGGGCGTGCTCGGCTTCTGGACTCGGGAGTTCGCCGGGTACGGCAAGAGCTTCGCCGCCGAGGCGGCGGCGGCCCCCGCGAACAAGCTCGGGGCGCTGCTCTCCTCGCCGCCCGTCAGCTCGGTCCTCACGAAGACGCGACCGCGGCTCGACATGGCGAAGGCCCTCGCGCGGAGCGCGTTCGTCGTCGCACGCCTGTCGAAGGGCGCGCTCGGCGAGGAGGCTGCTCGGTTCCTCGGAGGACTCGTGCTCGGAATGTTCCAGTCGGCGATCTTCGCGCGAGCCGCGACGCCGCCAGCGTCCCGCAAGCGCGTCACGCTGGTCGTGGATGAAGCGACGTCCCTCCCGGAGACCATTCTGCTCGAGCTGCTCGCCGAAGGTCGGAAGTTCGGTGCCTCGATCATCGTCGCCACCCAGGGCCTCGCGGCGCTCCCGCCAGACGTCCGTGCAGGACTGCTCGCGAACGCCGGTGCGATCGTCGCTTTCCGCGTCGGTGGCGACGACGCCGAAATCCTGAACCGGGAGTTCGCGGGGGAGTTCGGTCCAGTGACGCTCACGTCGCTCGCCACGGGTGAGATGGTCGTCCGGGTCGGCGCGAGCCGTGCGTGCGTCACGAGCTTCACGGCGGCGTGATCTGCCGGGTCAGTGCGATGGGCGTGCCGCGTTCCGCGTGAAACGCGCCAGGCCGGTCGCACCGACCAGAAAGCAGGTTCGTCATGTCGTTCCTTCGAAACCAGGACGCGCTCGCGATCGCTCACGCGCCCGACGGCGCGATCGTCGCTCCGGCGCCCGAGAAGCGGGTCACCGCCGCGCTTGGCCGCCTCGTCGGTCGCGGCATCGCGGCCCGCCTTCTGTCCCACGCGGGGCCGGAGGGTGTCGCTCGCATGCCCGCGCACGAGCTCGCCGCGACCGCCGGTGTTCCGCTCAGGGCCGCTGAGCGGGTAGTTGCCGCGCGGGATCTCGCGGACGCCGTTGCGCCCGCCGTTCCGCAGGTGCGCGTCGTCGCGGATCTGCTCGCGCACCTGCCGCCGGGCCTCGCGCGCTCGGAGGTCGAACTCATGCTCGCCGTCGCGTTCTCGTCGCAGATGCGCGTCAAGGCGATCGTCGTTCTCGCCAAGGGCGGCGACGCCTCGATGACGATCGAGATGCGCGACGTGTTGCGCCCGCTCGTGCGCCTCGGCGCCGCGCAGTTCGCGCTCGTCCACAACCACCCGGGCGGAGATCCGACCCCCTCGCACGAGGACGTCGATCTCACGAACCGCGTGGCTCGCGCCGGCCGGATCGTCGGCATCGACCTCGTCGAGCACATCGTGATCGGCACGCGCGGCGTCGTGTCGTTCCACGACACGGGCCTGCTGCCGACCGCGCACGAGCTCCCGTTCTGACCGCTTCCGCTTCGTTCTTTCACACAACCCCAACCAGAAGGAGGCCCGCCATGGAGCGCAGGCCCGGTCTAGTCGTACGCATCAAGATCAAGGATGAGCAGGGTCGCGTCGTCGGTGAGGCCGACGCCGTGACGTACAAGGGGCTGCTGAGCCTCGCCCATGACGACGGTCTCCAGTTCGTTCGAACCGAGATCGTGCAGGTGCCGACGGAGGATAACCGAAGAACCGCGATCGCACGCGCAATCGTGCGCACGCGCCGTGGAACCTTCACCGGCATCGGCGACGCCAATCCCGACAACGTCAACCGTCGGATCGTGCCGCACATCATTCGGATGGCGGAGACACGGAGCGTCGCTCGTGCCCTGCGGCTGGCCGTGAACATCGGCGAGGTCGCGATCGAGGAGCTGGCCGAGGACGTCTCCTTCGAGCGCACTCCGCCCCAGAAGGCCGTCGCGACGCTCACGCCGGAGGCGGCCCCCGGGGCACCTCACACCAGCACCGAGCCCGCTGCGCCGGCCCGACCCGAGCGCTTTCGCGGCCGAGACACCCACCCGACGGAGGCCGCCCAGGGCGATCGCCGCGCCATGAGCGAGGAGCAACGGAAGCTCTTGTTCCGCCTCGCCTTCGACCTCGGCGAGAACCGCGAGACCGCCGCCGACCGCGTCCTGAAGACGCTCGGCGTCGAACGGTTCGAGTGGGCCACGCGAGCGGATGCCTCGCGCGCGATCGACGCGCTCAAACGCGCGACCGCGAACGCGGCCCCACGCCCGAGCTCTGGCAACGGCCATCCCGCTAACGGAGGCTCCCATGGTTGATCTGCCCATCCCGCCCGCGACGTCCGCGTCGCAACTCGTGCAGTACGCCATGTGCCCGCGGAAGTACGCCTTCGCGTACATCTACGGTTTCGAGCCCGCGTTCCGCTCCCCGGCGCTGATCCTCGGCTCCGCGACACACAGCGCGATCGCGTGGTGGTTCACGGAGAGGATCGACGGTCGCACGCCGACGCTCGACCAGGCCGACGCGGTGCTCGCTGCCGACCTGCTCGCGGGCTCCGCCGGTACGGACGTGCGCTGGAAGGATGCGACGCCGGAGTCGCTCGAAACCGACGGTCGTCGCCTGCTGCGGCTCTATCTCTCCCAGTACGGCGATCTCCCCGTCGTCGCCATCGAGGCGCCGTTCGAGGTCGACCTCTTCGACGATGAGACAGGCGAGTGCTTCGGCCGGCCGCTCAAGGGCTACTTCGATCTGACGCTCGACGACCATCGGGTCGTCGAGATCAAGACCAGCGCTCGCGGCTGGTCCGAGAGCGACCTCGTGCGACATCTCCAGGTCGGCGCCTACTGCCACGCCTGGAACACGTTGCACGGAGGCCCTTCGCAGATCGAGGTCCACGTCATCGTGAAGCTCAAGCGCGAGCCGCGCGTCGAGGTGTTCCCGGTGTCGCGCGGCGAATCCGCGAGCCGCTGGTGGCTCCACGCCGCGGGCGCCATCGAGCGCGCCATCGCCGGGGGGCACTACCCTCCGGCGCCGGGCCCGCTCTGCGGGGCCTGCGAGTACGAATCCGCCTGCGCGGCGTGGGTCGACGAGGAGCCCGTGCAACCAGCTCGTCGACGCCTGCCGATCGCTCACGTCGAGCAGGCTCTCGCGGCGACGCTCTGAATCAGCCGTTCTTTCGTTCTCATCCCGGAGGGGGTGCGCGCTCCTCGCTCGCCCTCTCCGGGACTCCCTCTCCTTTCCCGGATGCCCGCGCCCGAGAGGCACCCCGCCTCGCGATCGCGGCCGGTCCGAAGACCGGCAAGGAGGCCCCATGGAACATGTATCGACCGTCCTTTCTCGCACCTTGTCATCGCTCACGCCGACGAACGGCGCGGGCAACGGCCACGGCCGCAGCCTGGCCGGCGAGCCACGCGATCGCCGTCCGGCGACGCTGCACGATCTCATCCCGATGTTCGAGGCCGAAGAGACGCTCGAAAACCCGGACATCGTCCTGCCGCTGCGTTCGCTGCGCGCGACGCCGGGCGGCACGGTCCAGGTCCCGCAGATGGGCGTCGTCGCGTTCAACGACTGGTCGCGCCGACAGTGCGCATCACTCCTCGGCGTCCGCTGGGATCGCTGGTTCGAGAACTCGAGCCCGTCCGAGCGCGCCGACGAGCTGAACCGCCGCTTCGCGCGCGCGTCGGGCTCGGTCCGGCTCCGAACGAGCCGGAACCCCGACGACGCCTCCGCCGACGGCACGCTGCGCGCGTTCGTCTCGCCAGGCTACACGCCCGTCGCGGACTCGCGCCTCGCGCGCATGCTCGCGACGGTGCTCGCGCCCGCCGACTCCGAGCTTCGGCTCGTCCGCGCGGACGTGACGGATCGGAGCGTGAGCTACGTCGTGAAGATCGGCGAAGCGTACCGCCCCGGCGGTCCCGGTGACGTCGGCGACATCTGGGGAGGCGTGCTCGTCCGAAACTCGGGCGTGGGCTTCGCAAGCCTGCTCGTGTCGCTGCACCTGACGCGCTTGCTCTGCAAGAACGGCATGACCGCGCCGCTCCCCGACGCCGTGCTCGTTCGCCGACGCCACCGCGCGCTCGACGATGACGCTCTCCGCGGACTGCTCTGCGAACGTCTCGACCAGCTCCCCGAGCGGCTCGGGCGCGGCGCCGACCTGCTCCGCCGCGCGCACGAGCGCCCCGTGCAGGACGTCGAAGCGACGCTGACGACCATCCTGGACGACGCGGATCTCCCGCGCCGGCACGTCGCAGCCATCACCGCCGCCTACGCCGAAGAGCCGATGCCGACGGCGTTCGGCGTCTCGCAGGCGATCACCCGCGCCGCTCAGGGCATGAGCCCGGAGCTGCGCGTCGAGCTCGAGCACACGGCCGGCGCCTACCTCGCGAGCGTCGCGAGCCCGCCGGCCTGACACCCGGATCTCGATCACCGTGCCCACCGGCACATCACCAAGGAGTGCAAGCAATGCCAGCCGAAAAGAGAACTGAATCGAAGACCGTGTTCGCCATCACCGAACGCGGCGAGAAGAGCTTCTGGACGAAGATCGGCGTCGCGTACGTCAACCGCGACGGCTCGATCACCTGCAAGCTCGACGCGCTGCCCGTCTCCGGCACGCTCCAGATCCGCGACGAGGAATCGCGGGAGGAGCGCGCGGAGCGGTAGCTCTGCCACTTGCCCGCCTTCACGGCGGGCGGCGGGACGTCATCACTCGGCGTCCCGCTTTTCTTGTCGTGCGATAGTTCTGCCCTGCAGGTCCGCGCGATCGCCTGCGATTCCGAGTGGTTCCGGATGCGTGGCCGGGGGGAGCGGCAAACTCTGAACGATTGGGCTTGCAATGGCGGCCCATTCGGCGCGAAATTTGGCTCAGGCGACAGCCATAAGTAATTGAAAAGACGGCGTGTGACGGCGTCATTGACGCCGTGTCACGGACGGCGCCTTGATTTCGTGTCGCTGGCAATTCAAGCTGCAGCACGATGAACTTGGGTGCCGGAGCGATTCCTTTTCGGCGGCGGCTCGAAGAACTGCTCGCTCAGCGCGGCCCCGACGCGACGCAGGCATGGCTCGCGAATCGGTCGGGCGTCGACCGCTCGCTGATCTCCCGGATGCTCAACGGGGAGCGCGTGCCCACGCTCGACACGCTCGAGTGCTTGGCGCCTGCGCTCGGCATCGACGTCGCCACGCTCGTTACCGGCACGGACGCCGAGGATCGCTTGCTCGACGTGGCGAATCACGTGCGCAAGACCGACTACACGGAAGCGGTCGCCACGCTCATCAAGTACGAGTCCAAGAACCGGGACCTCGATGCGCTGGTGACCTCGCTGCGAGCGGAGCGCGACAAGGAACTCGAAGCCAGACGCCAAGCCGAGCGGGCGTTGCCGGAGGCAGAGACAGCGCGCGCCGAAGCCGAGGCTCACCTGAAGGAGATTACTCAGCGGTACGAGGAGCAGACAGCAGAGCTGGA
>JADZFZ010000869.1 GCA_020854145.1 Deltaproteobacteria bacterium
ACTCGCGCATGCGCGGCGGTCCGACCCGCTTCCTCACGGGCCTCGACGAGCACGGCCAGAAGATCGAGCGTCGCGCCGCCGAAGAGAACGTCGCGCCGCAGGCGTACGCCGACCGCATGTCGCCGCCGTTCCGCGAGGCCTTCGAGCGTCTCTCGTGCACCTACGACGACTTCATCCGCACGACCGAGGAGCGCCACACGTCCCGCGTGCAGGACATCTGGCGCCGCGTGCGCGCTGCCGGCGACCTCTACCTCGGCGACTACGAGGGCTGGTACTGCGTCGCCGACGAGGCCTTCTACACGGAGAAGGAGCTCGTCGACGGCAAGTCGCCGACCGGCCGCCCCGTCGAGCGCGTCCGCGAGCCGAGCTGCTTCTTCCGCCTCTCCAAGTTCCAGGACCGCCTGCTCGAGCACTACGCCCGGCACCCCGACTTCGTGCGGCCCGAAGGGCGGTTCAACGAGGTCAAGAGCTTCGTCGAGAGCGGCTTGCTCGATCTCTCGGTGTCGCGGGTCTCGTTCCGTTGGGGCATCCCCGTCCCCGACGAGCCGGCGCACGTCATGTACGTATGGTTCGACGCCCTCGCGAACTACGTCACCGCGCTCGGCATCCCGGACGCGCAGAGCGAGCTCGGCAGCCAGTTCTGGCCGCCGTCCGGTCGCGCCGTGCACCTCATCGGCAAGGACATCTTGCGCTTCCACGCGGTCTACTGGCCGGCGTTCTTGATGTCCGCCGGGCTCCCGCTGCCCAGCCAGGTCTTCGCGCACGGCTTCCTCACGCTCAACGGCGAGCGCATGTCGAAGACCACGCGCAACACCGTCGAGCCCCGGCTTCTCGCGGACGTCTTCGGTACCGACGTCGTCCGCTACTACCTGATGCGCGAGGTGGCCTTCGGGCAGGACGGCGACTTCGCCCACTCCGCGCTCATCGGCCGCTACAACTCCGAGCTCGTCAACGACTTCGGCAACCTCGTGTCGCGCACGCTCGGCCTCGTCGCGCGCGTCGCGGACGGCAAGGTGCCGACGCCGTCGCCCGCGCACGAAGGGCAGCTCGAGCGCGACCTGCAGGCGACCGCCCTCCGCGTGGCCGCCGAGGCCGGCGACCGGCTCGACTCCATCGAGCCCCACCGCGCCCTCGAGACGATCTGGGAGCTCTGTCGCGCCGCCAACCAGTACGTCGACAAGGCCGCACCCTGGTCCCTCGCCAAACGCGCAGAAGACCAAGATCGCCTCGCAACCGTCCTGTACACGATGCTGGAAGCCTGCCGGTTCGTCTCCGTCATGGCGTGGCCCGTCATGCCCGCCAAGTGCGACGAGGCCCGCAAGCAGCTCGGCCTGCCTCCGCTCGTGCCGACCCTCGGCAAGGACCTGTGGCCCAGCGTCTGGGGCGGCCTCGTGCCGGGCACGAGCGTCGCTCCGGCCGGCGCGTTGTTCCCGCGTCTCGACAAGGACGGCGAGAAAGCCGCGCTCGACCGCCTCGGGGTCCGCGCTTCCGAGACCTCGGCGGCGCAGCCTCCCAAAAAAGAAAAACCGCAACCATCCGCCGCTCCCACGGCCGACGCCGACGGGCTCGTCAGCTACGACACGTTCGGCCTGCTCGACCTCCGCGTCGCACGCGTCGTCACCGCCGAGCGGGTCCCGAAGAGCGACAAGCTCCTCAAGCTCGCGGTCGACCTCGGTGAGCCCGAGCCCCGGCAGATCATCGCCGGCATCGGCAAGCGCTTCGAGCCCGAGGCCCTCGTCGGCAAGACCATCGTCGTCGTGGCGAACCTCAAGCCCGCGAAGCTCATGGGGCTCGAGTCGCGCGGGATGGTCCTGGCCGCGGGACCGGCCGAAGGGCTCGAGCTCGTGACGCTCGCGGGCGGCGACGTCCCGCCGGGTACCCGCGTGAAGTAGGAGCGTATCGCCTTGCTGCTCCCGATGTTGCCGCCGTCGATCGACGCCGCGCTGCGCGACGTCGCGTCGAAGGATCCACGTTCGCGGGCGCGCGCCGCCGAGTCGCTCGCGCGTGCGGGCGACGACCGTCGCGCCGAGGCCGTCACCGCGCTCCGCCCGCTCGTGGCCGACGAGTCGGGGCCCGTCCGCTTCGCGGCCATCGCAGCCCTCGGCGGGCTCCACGACCTCGAGTCGCTCGACGCGATCCTCGAGCGCTTCGAGGATCCCGACGCGCTCGTGCGTCAGGCCGCGGTGATCGCCGCCGCCGACATCGGGGACCCACGCGCGGCGGCCGCGCTACGCGCCGGCATCACCGACGGCAACCCCGACGTGCGCTTCCAGGCGGTCGTCAGCTACGCGCTGCTCTGCCCCGAGCAGGCCGTCTCGCCGCTCGTGGACGCGCTCGACGACGGGCATCCCGAGGTGCGCGCCAACGCGGCCACGGCCTTGGGCAACTTGCTCGCCGACGCGACCGACGCCGACAAGGGACGCGCCGCTCGTGCGCTCGCCGCCCGCCTCGACGACTCCGACAAGAACGTCCGTCACGAGGCCGCCCTCGCGCTCGCGGTCCTCAAGGACGAGCGCGCCGGACCGCGGCTCGTCGAGGCGCTCTCGGACCCCGAACGGGCCATCGACGCCGCGGAATCGCTCGGCGAGCTCGCCTACGAGCCGGCGCGCGAGCCCCTCGCGAGGCACGCGCTGAAGCTCATGGGAGCCCCCGAGATGCGCGTCGCCGCCGCGTTCGGGCTCGCCAAGCTCGGCGATCCACGCGGCGCGACGGTCCTCCGCAAGACGCTCTCCGCGTGGCGCAGCGCCGCGCGCGCCTACGCCGTGGACGCCGTCGGACGCCTCGGCCTCGCCGAGCTCGCCGACGCGGTCGAGCCCCTCGTCGAGCGTCCACGCGGCGCCGACCCCGTCGTGGTCGTCGAGACGCTCGGTCGGCTCGCCGCGCGCAGCAGCGTGGCGCGTGCCGCGATCGAGCGCGCCGCCGCGCGCGACGACGAGGTCGGGATCGTCGCCAGACGCGTGCTCGGCGGACTTGCTGCTACAACAGCCGCGTCATGAGAGACGCAGCCACCATCCCCACACGTCCGAGGCTCGTTCTCGCGAGCGCGCTGCTATCGTCGGCCCTCGCCGTGACCGCCTCTTCGGCCTGCCGTTCCTCCCCTCCCCCGCCGCCCGTCGACTCGGCATCGCGCCCGATCGAAGGCAGATACGGCGTGGTCGGCATCGAGGGCATACGTGGCTTCGACGGTCTGTCGGCCGCGCAACGCGAGCAGCTCAAGCAGCGCCGCATCTTCTGGGGCCACCAGTCGGTCGGCGCGAACGTCATGGACGGGACCAAGGCGCTGGGCTTCCCGTTCGCGCAGGTTCGCAGCGGCTCCGATTTCGAGACCGTGCGCTGGGGCGAGGCGGCGGTCGCCGAGAACGGGGATCCCGAGCGGAAGATCCGCTCCTTCGACGCGTTCATCGCAGGCCGCGGCATGGGCGCGCGCGTCGAGGCCGCGAGCTTCAAGTTCTGCTGGATCGACTTCGAGGACACGACCGACGTCACGGCGCTGCTCAACCGCTACGACGCGCAGATCCGCCGCACGCAGGAGCGCAACCCGAACCTGCGCATCCTCCACGTCACGCCGCCGCTCACGACCGACGAGCCCGAGCTCAACGCGATTCGGTGGCGCTACGGGCGCGATCTCATCACGCGCTACAGCGAGGACGGCCTCGTCTTCGATCTCGCCGAGCTGATGGCGACGCAGGCCAACGGAGCGTTCTGCTGGGCCGACGGGGCTCCGCGCCTCTGCGACGAGTGGGCACCGGAAGGCGACAACGGGCACCTCAACGCGCGCGGCTCGCAGCGCGCCGGCAAGGCGTTC
Organism: Deltaproteobacteria bacterium; assembly: GCA_020854145.1. Classification (GTDB taxonomy): domain Bacteria; phylum Myxococcota_A; class Polyangia; order Polyangiales; family JADZFZ01; genus JADZFZ01. Next base: position 3,806 of record JADZFZ010000869.1, read on the forward strand.
CTACACGCGTTCTGGCGCCTGTTCTCGTCGTGACGCCCCCTGCGACCGGCGAGACGCTGGTCGACACGCACTGCCACCTCGACTCGCTCGCGGTCGAGGACGGAGCGCTCTCGCTCGAGCGGGCCGACGCGATCCTCGATCGCGCAGCGGCCGTCGGGGTCGGCTTCTGCGTGACCATCGGGTGCGGCGAGACGGTCGAGCGGATCGCGCGCGCCGTCGAGCTCGCGCGCGCGCGACCGACGCGCCTTCGCGCGACCGCGGGAGTCCACCCCCACGACGCCCGGCTCTGCGACGACGCGTTCTTCGAGCGCGTCGCGACGCTCGCTGCCGATCCGCTGGCGGTCGCGGTCGGCGAGGTCGGGCTCGACTTCCACTACGACCACTCCCCGCGCGTCGAGCAGGAGCGCGTCTTTCGCCGCTTCGTCGGGCTCGCGCGCGCGTTGCGCAAGCCCATCGTCGTCCACACGCGGAGCGCTCCCGAGCGCACGCTGGCCATCCTCGACGAAGAAGGCGCCCGAGACGTCGGCGGCATCATCCACTGCTTCAGCGAAGGCTGGACGTTCGCGAAGGCCGCGATCGATCTCGGCTTCGTCTGCAGCTTCTCGGGGATCGCGACGTTCCCCGGCGCCCGCGACGTCCGCGAAGCCGCCGCGAGGGTCCCCGACGACGCGCTGCTCGTGGAGACGGACTCGCCCTACCTCGCGCCGATCCCCCTGCGCGGGAAGCGAAACGAGCCCGCCTACGTCGTGCACACCGCCGCCTGCGTGGCGGAGCTCCGTGGCCAGGACATCGCGCACGTGCGTCGGGTCACGACCGCGAACGCGCGGCGCGTGCTCGCCCTTCCCTGAGCACCCGCCCCTCCTTCGCGAACAGCTCGTTGCGGGCGGCCTCCGAGATCGCCACGACCGCCGGGCTCTTGATCCGCCGCTCCGCGGTGATCGCGTAGAAGCGTTCGCGCACCTCCGTGATGCGCCCCAACGCACGAACGCCGTGCTGCAGCTGGACCTCCCGCGCCATCACGCTCGGCGCCGCGAAGATCCCCACGCCGTCCGCCCCGAAGACCTTCATCAGGGCGCTGTCGGCGAACTCCGCCACCACGCGCGGCCGCACGTTCTGGTGCGCGAACCACTGGTCGAGCGCGCGACGCAGCGGCGAGCCATCGAGCGGGAGCAGGATCGGCACACCGTCGAGCGACTGCGGGTACTCCCGCCCGTACCTCGCCACGAGCGCGCGCGTCCCGAAGAGCGTCACGCTCGTCTCGCCGAGGAGGTGGCTGAACGCGCGCACCTGGCTGCCGGGCGGCACGGGCGCATCGGAGATCACGACGTCGAGCGCATGGAGCGCGAGCCCGGCGAGCAGCTTGTCGTACGAGTCCTCGTGACAGACGAGACGGACCGGCTGCTCGAGCGCGAGCGCCGGTTGCAGCAGCCGCCGGACCACGAGCTTGGGCACGACGTCCACGATGCCCACGACGAGACGAAAGGGCCTGCCCTCCGATCGGCCCTGGACCGTCTGCACCATCTCCTGCCCGAGCGTGAAGATCTCCTCGGCGTAGCGATACGCGACCCGCCCCGTATCGGTGAGCGCGAGCTTGCGCCCCACCTTCGTGAAGAGCTTCTGACCGAGCCGGTCCTCGAGCGCGTGGATCTGCGCGCTCAGCGTCGGGTGCGACAGGCGCAGCACCTTGGCGGCTGGGACGAGCCCGCCCTCGCGCGCGACCAGCCAGAAGTAGTGGAGGTGGTGGTAGTTGAGCCATTCCATCGAGGGGCATCATGTTCATCCTCTCGACACGTTCAGTCGATATTTCGTAATGGCCGACATGCGCGCAGGGACTAGGGAGAGGTCTCGGGCGCACCCTTCGCACCGCCCGGAGGAGACCCATGCCCTTCGAGACCATCGGATCGCCCCTGCTCTGGGTGGCCTTCGTCGTCTTCGTGCTGGCGATGCTGGCCATCGACCTCGGCGTCTTCCACAAGAAGGCGCACGACGTGAGCCTGCGCGAAGCGGGCGCGTGGAGCGCGATCTGGATCGCGTTCGCCGCGGTGTTCGGCATCGGCATCCACGCGTGGTTCGGCGGCGAGCGCGCGCTCGAGTTCGCCACCGGCTACCTCATCGAGAAAGCGCTCGCGGTCGACAACATCTTCGTGTTCGTCGTGATCTTCGCCGCTTTCGGGATCCCGACGCGCTACCAGCACCGGGTGCTCTTCTGGGGCGTGCTCGGCGCGCTCGTCATGCGCGCGGCGTTCATCATGGCAGGCGGCGCGTTCCTGCAACGCTTCCACTGGGCCATCTACGTCTTCGGCGCCATCCTGGCGATCACCGGCTTCAAGCTCCTCGTGCAGCGCAACGAGGTCCTCCGACCCGAGGACAGCCTGATCGTCCGCTGGGTGCGCAAGATCATGCCCGTCACGCCGGGCGTCGAAGGCGACCGGTTCACCCTCGTGCGCGACGGCAAGCGCTACGCGACGCCGCTGCTCCTGGCGCTCGTCGCGGTGGAGGTCACCGACGTCATCTTCGCCGTCGACTCCATCCCCGCCATCTTCGCGGTCACGACCGATCCGTTCATCGTCTTCACCTCGAACATCTTCGCGATCCTCGGGCTGCGATCGCTGTACTTCCTGCTCGCTGGCGTCGTGACGAAGTTCGCGTATCTCAAGGTGGGTCTGTCGCTCGTGCTCGTGTTCGTCGGTGCGAAGATGCTCCTCATGGACGTGTACAAGCTCCCCATCCTGGCATCCCTCGGCGTGATCGCCGCCCTGCTCGGTGGCTCCATCGTCGCGTCTGTCGTGTTCGGGCCCCGCAAGCAGGTGCCCGCCCCGGAGGCCGTGCGCTGATCATGCGCCGTTCGGATCCGCCCCCGAGCCTCTCCGCCGAAGACGCGCTCGCGCGTCTGGCCGAGGGCAACCGCCGATTCCGCACCGCCACCACGACGCGCACGCAACCGTGGAGCGAGGAGCTCGCCCGCGCCGAGCAACGTCCGTTCGCCATCGTCCTCGGTTGCAGCGACGCGCGCGCGCCGGTCGAGATCGTCTTCGACCAGGGTCTCGGCGACCTCTTCGTCGTGCGCATCGCCGGCAACATCGTGGCGCCTTCGATCGTGGGCTCCATCGAGTTCGCGGCGTCCCAGTTCGGCTCCCGACTCGTCGTCGTGATGGGACACACGGACTGCGGCGCCGTCACGGCGACGCTGCGGGCGATGCAGGCCGGTCTCGAGCTCGCCTCGCGCAACATCCGCTCCATCACCGACCGCATCGCGCCGCACCTCGAGCCCCTGCACCGCGAGGAGCGCTCCGAGGATCTCCTGCGGGAGGCGGTACGCGCGAACGTACGCGCCTCCGCGGATCACCTGCGTCACGGCAGCCGCGTGCTCGAGGACCTCGTCCTCGCGGGGCGCATCCTCGTCGTCGGAGCCGAGCACGAGCTCGAGACGGGCGTCGTCCGTTTCTTCGATGGCGTCCCCGAGGCGCTCCGTTCGCGGCTGCCCTAGGAGACTGGACGCGAGAGCCGAGTTGACGGTCGCGCGGACGCCCGTATAGTCCGCCTCCCCGCGCGCTTCCGTCCGTTTCGCGCGCGTCGTGAGGATCCCATGAATCAGCTCCCCGGCATCATCGGCAAGAAGCTCGGCTGCACGCAGGTGTTCCAAGACGACGGCACCGTCGTCCGCGTCACCGTGGTGGAAGCCGGTCCGGTCGTCGTCCTCCAGAAGCGAACGCCCGAGCGCGACGGCTACAGCGCGCTGCAGCTCGGCTTCGGCGACCAGAAGCCCGGACGCAAGACCAAGGCGGAGCTCGGGCACTTCCAGAAGGCCAAGACCACGCCGAAGCGCTGGGTGAAGGAGCTGCGGCTCCCGGCCGAGGAAGTCGCCAAGTACGAGGTCGGGCAGGCGCTCGACATCACGTCGATCTTCACGCCCGGTGAGCGCGTCGATGCGACCGGCGAGAGCCGGGGTCGCGGCTTCACCGGCGTCATGCGCCGCTGGAACTTCGCCGGCATGGGCCGTTCGCACGGCGCCCACGAGTACGAGCGTCACGGCGGCTCGATCGGCACGAACATGACCCCTGGCCGCACGCTGCCGGGCAAGCGCATGCCCGGTCAGTACGGCAGCGAGCGCGTCACGATCCAGAACCTCAAGGTCGCGCGCATCGACGCGGGCAAGCACCTCATCATGATCGAGGGCGCCGTGCCGGGCTCGCGCAACCAGCTCGTGACGATCCGCAAGAGCAACAAGGGCCGCAAGGCGAGCTGAGCCCGGCGTCGGCCAGGGCTGCCTTCAGGTGAGATCGCGCCGTCGTCCCGACGCCTTCACGCGACGCGCGAAGAGCCAGGGATTCCCGGCACGCTCCGTCTTCAAGCTCGAGGAGATCGATCGGCGTACGCGCTTGCTCCGCGCGGGGCAGCGCGTGCTCGACCTCGGCGCCGCGCCGGGCAGCTGGACGCTGTACGCAGCCGGCCGGGTCGGCGCGAAGGGCTGCGTCGTCGCCATCGACCGGACCGAGATCCGCGGCGCGATGCCGGCACAGGTCGCGGTGGTGACGGCCGATGCCACGACGCTCGACACGGCCGCCCTGCTGGCCCTCGGGATCTCCGACGGTCCTCCCGCGCCCTACGACGTGGTGCTCAGCGACATGGCGCCCTCCACCACGGGCGCGCGCGACGTCGACCAAGCCCGCTCCTTCGCGTTGTTCGAGAGCGCGCTCTCCATCGCGCTCGCCGTGTTGCGGCCCGGCGGAGCGTTCGTCGGCAAGATCTTCCAGGGCCCCGATTTCCCGCTCGCGCGCAAGCTCGTCCGCGCCGCCTTCCGCGAGGAGCGCCTCATCCGCCCCGAGGGCACGCGCTCCGAGAGCTACGAGATCTTCGTCATCGGTCTCGGACGGCTCGAGCCGGCCGATTCGCCGCCGACCGGAGAGCCGACGGTTTGACGAGAGTCGGGTCCGCGCGGTAACAGCTTCCGGACGCGCATGGAGAGCCTGAAAGCCGGCGACCTCGTCATCGAGGTCCTGCAAGCGCTGCCTCCGGAGCCTCTGAGGCTCGTCTGGCGCGGCAAGAGCAACGAACGCAACCCCAGCATCTTGCTCGCGCCGTTCTTCGCTCGAAGCATCGAGGAAGCGTCGCAACGCGGCGTCGCGATCGAGATGCACTTCGAGGCGCTCGATCACTTCAACTCGTCCACGATCACGGCCCTCATCCAGCTCATCCAGGATGCCCGCCGGCGCGGGATCGGCCTCGTCATCGTCTACGACGCCAGCGTGAAGTGGCAGCGTCTCAGCTTCGAGGCGCTCCGGGTCTTCAGCAAGGGCGACGGCCTGCTCGAGCTTCGGGCGCGTGCCGCCGCGGAGCCCGCGGCCTGACCGTGCTCACCCTCGACGTCACGCTGCGCGGCGACTGGGACGACGTCGAGCGCGTGCGCTCCTCCGTCTGGAACTGCGTCACCGCCGCGCTCGGCCCGTTCGATGTGCGCGATGCGTTCGCGATGGTCGTGGCGGAGCTGCTCGAGAACGCGGTCAAGCACGGCTCCTCCAACGACTGCGGCCCCCCGCGTCTGCGCCTTTCGATCGATCCGCTGCGCGGCGTCGTCACCGTGCGCAACGTCGTCGTGTCCGATCGCTGTGCCGAACGCGTGCTGCGGTCTCTCGAGTGGCTGCGTGGGTTCCCGACGTCGGAGGAGGCGTACATGGCGCGCCTGCTCGCGCTCGCCGAGTGCCCGGACGAAGGCGGCAGCGGGCTCGGGCTCGCGCGCGTGGCCTACGAAGGCGGCTGTACGCTGAGCGCGGACTACGACGGGGGCGTGCTCAGCGTCACGGCGGTGATGGACCTCGGGCCGTCGCCGGCGACGGCCCGAGGCTGAACGCCGCGCCGTCATGCGCCGGCTCGACGAGCGCTTCGTTCTGGGCAGGACGCTCGGCGCCGGCGCGTTCGGCACCGTGCACGAGGCCACCGACCTCGAGACGGGTGAACGGGTTGCGCTCAAGCGCCTGACGCGGTTCGACGCGACCGCCATCTTGCGGTTCAAGCGGGAGTTCCGCGCCCTCGCCGACGTGAGCCACCCGAGCGTCGCCCGGTTGCACGAGCTGTTCAGCGTCGGCGACGAGTGGTGCTTCACGATGGAGCTCGTCGAGGGCCTCGACATCGTGTCGGCGATCCGCGGCGGCGCCCTCGTCGGCGATCAGCCCCGCGACTCCGCGGTCCCGAAGGCGCCCCGCGACTTGGCGCGTATGCGGCGTCTCGCACGCGGCCTCGCATCGGGTGTCCACGCTCTGCACCGCGCGGGCAAGCTTCATCGCGATCTCAAGCCCTCGAACGTCATCGTCACCGACGCGGAGCGCGTCGTGCTGCTCGACTTCGGGCTCGTCGCCGACACGTCCCCCGGACGCTCGCTCGACGAAAGCGCCGACCAGCCGATCGCGGGCACGCCGGCCTACATGTCCCCCGAGCAGGGCCGCGGCGACGCGACGGGCCCGCCGTCGGATTGGTACTCGGTCGGCGTGATCCTGTTCGAAGCGATGACGGGCCGTGTCCCGTTCCAGGGTGGGATGCTCGAGGTCCTCGACCGCAAGCAACGCGAGGATCCGCCCGACCCACGCGGACTCGTCCCCGATTTGCCGGACGACGTGGCCTCGCTCTGCCATCGGCTCCTCGCGCGCGAGCCGTCACTGCGTCCGACCGGCGCCGAGGTGCTCGCCGCGCTCGGCGTCTCGCCCTCCGAGCGCACCGGCATCACCGACCACGACGAGAGCCCGTGGGTCGGCCGCGCGAGCGAGCTCTCGATGCTCGACGTCGCCCTCTCGCGCACGCGCAAGGGTTCCTGCGTCGTCGCGCTCGTGCACGGCGCTTCGGGCATGGGCAAGAGCGCGCTGCTCAGGCGGTTCCTCCGCTCGGCCACGACGTCGCACGCGGCGCTCGTGCTCGAGTCCCGGTGCCACGATCGCGAGACGGTCCCGTACAAGGCGCTCGACGGCGCGGTCGACGCGTTGACCGCGGCATTGCGCGCCGTGCGCGAGCTCGCCGAGACGATGGTGCCCCGCGACGCGTTGGCCCTCGCGCGCGTGTTCCCGGTGCTGCGCCGCGTGGACGCGCTGACCGCGCCCGTCCTGCGCCCGCCACCCGCCGATCCGGTCGAGCTGCGGCGGCGCGCCTTCCTCGCGCTCCGCGAGCTGCTGTCGCGCCTCGCGGACGCCCGGCCCGTCGTGCTGGCCGTCGACGACCTCCAGTGGGCCGACGACGACAGCTTCGACGTCCTCGAGGAGCTCGTCCGGGGACCCGACCCACCCGCCATCCTGGTGCTCCTGGTCGCCGAGACGATCGACGAGACGGCGCCCCCGAAGCTGCTCGAGCTGCGCGTGCGTCTGGAGAAGCTGCACGAAGCCCGCGCCATCGAGCTCGTCGACATGCACCTGGAGCCCTTCTCGCCGGAAGAGGCTCTGGAGCTCTCGCGCGCGCTGCGCGGACCCGACGCTCCGGAGCCGGACGAGATCGTGCGCGTCGCGGCGGGGAGCCCCTTCCTCGTGCAGGAGCTCGCGCGCCACGCCGGCGTCAGCGCCCACCCCGACGACGCGCCCGGCGCCGTCGATCTGCGCGTCGGCGCCACCACCGGAGCCGCACGTCGCGTGCTCGCCTGGCTCGCCGTCGCGGCGGTCCCGCTGCCTCGATCCCTGCTCGGAGACCTCGCGAGCCATCCCTCGGCGACGGCCCCGACGACCGCTCGAGAGCCGGCCGGCGCAGACGGGCTCGATGCTGCGCTCGAGGCACTCTCGCGCGCCGGCCTGGTCGTCGCGAGCTCCGACACCTTGGCAGTCGAGCTGTCGCACGATCGCGTTCGCCGGGCGGTGCTGGGGTCGCTCGCGGACGGTGCGCTCGCCGACGCCCACCGATCCCTGGCCGCGGCGCTCGCGCGATCGGGCTCCGACGACCACGCGGCGCTCGCGGACCACTACCGCGCGATTGGCGACCTCGCGCGCGCGCGCCGTCATGCCGAGCTCGCGGGCGACAGGGCGTTCGCGGCGCTCGCATTCGACGAGGCAGCGCGCCGGTTCCGCGATGCGCTCGCGATGACGACTGGATCGGACGCCACGCGGGTCCGACGCCGCCTCGCCGACGCGCTCGCGTGCGCGGGCCGCGGCACCGCGGCTGCCCAGATCTACGCGGCTGCCGCGGCCGAAGCGACCGACGCGCTCGAGGCGCTGACGTTGCGGAGCCTCGCTGCGCAGCAGCTGCTTCGCGCAGGACACCTGGACGAAGGGCTCGCCCGAGCGGACGCGCTGCTCGAGAACCTTCACGTCTCGCCGTCCGGCGACGACGATGTCGAGCGCGCGACCGATGCTCTGCGCGCCGAGATCGACGGAGCCGGCCCCGAAGCGCTGGCCGCGCGGCGACGCGTCGCGCGTCCCGAGCGGTTGCTGGAGATGGAAGTCTGCTGGTCCATCGCGACCGGGCTCGCAGGCGTCGACCCGCGACGTGGCCGCACGCTCCACCGCCGCGCGCTCCGCACCGCGCTCGAGGTCGGCGACGCCCCCGTCCTCGTGCGGGCGCTCGCATGGGAGTCGATCGTGTCGGCGCTCGCAGGCGACGCGCCGAGCCGAGCACGCGCGGACGACCTGGCCGCCG
>JADZFZ010000870.1 GCA_020854145.1 Deltaproteobacteria bacterium
CTCGCCTCGCCGAGGGCGCATCCGGACGAGACGTCTGCGATCGCATCGCCGAGGCCATCGCATCGCGAGGCGCGCACGCCCATTCGTTCCATGCCGGCCGCCCCCGGCACGCGACCGAGGAGCCAGTCCTCGCTTTTGCGCCCGTCGAGACTTCGCACGCCGCGATCGTCGACTGGCTCGCGCCGCTCGAGGTCTCCGCACGTTGCACGTTCGAGCCCGGACGTCGCGACGTCGGAACGCTCACCATCGCGTGCGACGTCTTCAACCCGCGTCCGATCGGCGCACGCGTTCGTATCGCACCGGCGCTCTACGGCGCCGGTGCACCGCGGTCGTTGCACCACGACGAGCGCGTCCTGGGACCTCGCGAGCGCATCTCGCCTCGTTACGAGATCTCGATCCGCCCGGACGCCGTCACCCGCGAATGCGGTTGCGAGGTCGCGACGGCGAGCCCGTAGCGCGTCGCCAGAGGGCCGTCACGACGTCACACGCGTTCGAGCACCGCCGCAGCGCCGAGCCCGCCGGCTGCGCAGATCCCGAGCAACGCCGTCGATTTGCCCGTCTTCGCGAGCTCGTACGACATCGTCGTGACCATGCGCGCGCCCGTGGCGCCGAAGGGATGGCCCAGTGCGACCGAACCGCCGTGCACGTTCAATCGCGCGGGATCGACCTCGCCCACGGCCGAGTCCCGACCCAATCGATTCTTCGCGAACGCGGCGCTGCCGAGCATCTTCAGGACCGACAGCACCTGCGCCGCGAATGCCTCGTGGATGTCGACGAGGTCACAATCACCGAGCTCCATCCCCGCACGTGCGAGCGCCTTCGGCATCGCGATGGCCGGACCCATCAGCAGCTGATCCGCGGGGTCCACGCCGACGTACGCCCACGACTTGAACGCCGCCAATGGAGTCAGCCCGAGCGCGCGCGCCTTGTCCTCGCTCATCAGGAGCACCGCGGCGGCGCCATCGGTGAGCGGGCTCGAGCTGCCCGCCGTGATCGTGCCGTCCTTGGCGAACACGGGCTTCAGCTTCGCGAGCTTCTCCATCGACGTATCGGCGCGCACGAGCCCGTCCGCGTGGACCCAGCGACCCTCGGCGGTCTCGACCGGGTACACCTCTTCGTCGAATCGCCCCGACGCGATCGCCGCGGCCGCACGGTGGTGCGAGCGCACCGCGAGCTCGTCCTGCGCCTCGCGCGAGATCTCGTTGCGGCGCGCCATCTTCTCGGCGGCCTCGCCCATCACCTCGCCCGTCGTGCGCTCGGCGATCTTCGGACGTTGCGGGATGATCTCCGACAGCGGCATCAGCTGCGAGAGAGCTCCCAGATAGTCCGACGCCGTCGGCTTTCCCAGCGCGAGCGGTGCCATCGCGTGCACGATCTTCTGCGGCAGCTTCAGCTCCGCATTGCTCGTCGAATCGCTGCCGCCGGCAATCACCACGTCCGCGTCGCCGCGCTCGATCGCGGCGGCTGCCGTCGTGATCGCCTGCAGCCCGGAGGCGCAAGCGCGCGTCACGGTCATCGCCTCGCACGCGGGATCGAGCCGCAGATCCAGCGCGATCTCGCGCCCCACGTTCGGCGCGTAGCCCGGCAGCACCACGCCTCCCCACACGATCGACTCCACGTCCCGGTGGCCCAGCCCCGCCTTCTTCATCAGCGACCGAACCGCCGAGACCCCGAGCGCAATCGTGTCCAGCCTCGTGAAATCGCCGAACGCCTTCACGAAAGGCGTCCTGGCACCCGCTACGACGACGGCTCTACGCATCTTCTCCTCCGTTGGGGACAGGATCGACCCATTCAACCCCTCGAGATCACATCGTTCCTAGACGAGCATTTCCATTTCGTCCGGAGCGCGCCCGACTCACGCGCCCACGAGCGCTCCGCCGCAGACGCGCAGGACGCTTCCGGTGATTCCCTGTGCACCCGGGCTCGCCAGGAACGTGATGGCCTGTCCGACGTCCTGCGGGAGCCCGCCCTGGCCGAGCGCGGACAGCCGGCGCGCCACCTCGCGAACCGCCACCGGCATCGCAATCGTCAATCGCGTCTCGATGAACCCGGGCGCAATGGCATTCGCGGTGATTCCACGGTCGGCCCATCGCGTCGCCAGGGCGCGCACGAATCCCACGATTCCCGCCTTCGATGCCGCGTAATTGGTCTGCCCGACGTTGCCGGCAATCCCGGCGACCGACGAGAGACACACGACACGGCCACCGTCACGGAGAATGCCCCCCTCGAGCTCCGCGGTGATTCGCACGACGGCTCCCAGGTTGACGTCGATGGCCTGGTCCCAGAGCTCCGGCGTCATCTTCGCCAGAGTCTTGTCCCGCGTGATGCCCGCATTGTGGACGACGATGTCGACTCCACCGCGCTCGCGCATCGAATCGGCGATTCGGCGGGGCGCGTCGTCCGCCGTGATGTCGAGCAAGAGCACGCTGCCGCCGATCTCCCGCGCGAGCTGGCTCGTCGGCTGGTCGTCCGCAGGCCTGTCGAGCAACACGACGTGCGCACCTTCCTGCGCCAGCAGTCGTGCCGTGGCCTCGCCGATGCCCCGCGCCGCGCCCGTCACGAGGGCAGTCTTCTTCTCCAGCGGACGCACGAACGCCGGCTCGTCGCCGCCTCGCGCGCGCTGGGTGACCACGATCGGCTGCGCCGTCACGAACGCCGCGCGCCGCGAGAGCAGCCACCTCAGCACCGCGATCACACGCCGCTCCGCTCCGCGCTCGACCCACACGAGATTCGCCGTGGCGCCTCCGCGCCCGAGCTCTTTCGCGATGCTGCGCGTGAACCCGTCCAGCGCCGATTGTGCGGCTGCCTCCGCCGGCGACGGATCCGCGCTCGTTCGCCCGAGCACGACGACTCGCCCCGAGCGGGTCACCCGCTGCACGACCGGATGGAAGAAGTCGTAGAGCGCACGCAATTGCGACGGGTCGCGCAACGACGATGCGTCGAACACGAGCGCGTCGAGCTTCGCCCCGTCCTCCAGCGCATCGAGGAAACGCGCCGGCCGTCCGAACGTCTCGCCGGGGCCCTCGAAAGGAGGCAGCAGCTCGGGCTCGACGAGGTACGGCTCGGCGCCGGCGGCCGCCAACGTGTCCGCGACGACGCCCATCAGCTCGCCGCCAGCGACTGCTCCGACGAGCACCTTCTGATCGGCGAGCGGCCGAGCCTGCCAGGGCCCGGGATCGCGGCGAAGGCTCTCCGGCAACGGGATGGGTAGACCGACGCGCTTGATGAGGCGTCGGGCTTGGGGGTTCTTGCTGATGTCGAGGAGGAAGTC
>JADZFZ010000871.1 GCA_020854145.1 Deltaproteobacteria bacterium
CCTTCCTCCTCGGCGCGCGGCAACCAGCGCATCGCTCCGATCAGGTCGGTCAACGAGACCGTGCCGAGGAGCTTTCCGGCCCGTGTCACGGGACAGTCGCGCGACGCGCCGAGCGCCAGCATCGCTTCGGCCTCGTCGAGCGACGACTGGGGCTCGAGCGCGCGAAAGGAGCGGCTCATCACCTCGGCGACGGTCTCGGGAATCGTGTGGCGCATCGGTCCTCCGCGCCCGGACCAACACGCCTCGTGCCACCGGGTACCGAGCGATTCGTGCACGAACCGAGGCGTCCCCCGTTACCGGAAGGGAACACCCGCGGCCCACGGCGTTGCCCGACGGGAACGTCCGAGATGGGCGCTCGAAACCCACCGACGGCGAAGTCGGGTGCGGAACATGCTCGACGTCCTCCTCGTTGACGACGATTCCGGTGCGCGCGCCGTGATCGCCGCGGCGCTGCGCGAAGCGGGTCACTGCGTCTCCGAGGCTGCCGACGCGGCTTCCGCCCTGGCGCAGGTGCAGGTCACGCCGTTCCATCTCGCGGTCTGCGACGTCGTTCTGCCGGGCACGGACGGAGTCGAGCTCTTCCGCCGGATCCGTCGGACCTCGCCGCTGACCGACGTGATCCTCATCACCGCACACGCCACGGTGCAGGACGCGGTCGCCATGCTGAAGGAAGGCGCCTACGACTACCTGACCAAGCCATTCCACCCGGACGAGCTGCTGGCGCGGCTGGCGCGGATCGACGAGCAGCGCGCGCTGCGACGCGAGCTTCGGGAGGCCCGCGCGGAGCTCGCGCGTGCCGCGCCGGGAGCTGCGGTGGTCGGCCGTTCGCCCGCGATGGTCAAGCTCCTGCACCGCGTCGAGACGTTTGCCGACAGCAACGCGCCCGTGATGATCACGGGAGAGACGGGCACGGGGAAGGAGCTCGTGGCCACGATGCTCCACGCGCGGAGCGCGCGACGAGACCGGCCGTTCGTCGCGGTCAACTGCGCGGCGTTTCCCGAGACGCTCCTCGAGGCGGAGCTATTCGGCCACGATCGGGGCGCGTTCACGGGAGCGCTCAAGCGGCGAGAGGGACGCTTCGCTGCCGCGCACGGGGGCTCGCTGCTGCTCGACGAGCTCGTGGAGATGCCGTTGGCGTCGCAAGCCAAGCTCCTGCGCGTGGTGCAGGAGGGCAAGGTCGAGCCGCTCGGGACCAACCAGACGGTCGATGTCGACGTGCGTGTGATCTCCGCGACGCACCACGACGTCCGCAAGCTCGTGCGCGAGGGTAGGTTTCGCGAGGACCTCTACTACCGGCTGCACGTCCTCGACATCCACGTGCCTCCGCTGAGGGAGCGGCGCTCCGATCTCCCGCTGCTCGTCGAGCACTTCCTCCGGCGCAGCGTCGGGCCGGGCAAGCCCGTGCCCACGGTCTCGCCACGCGCTTGGGCCGCCCTCCACGAGCATCGGTTCAACGGCAACGTGCGCGAGCTCGCCCACTGCATCGAGCACGCGGTCGTCCTCTCCGGAGGCGGCGAGATCGACCTGCCGCATCTGCCCGAAACGATCGCGGGCATCGTGACGGACGTCGCGCTCGCCCGGGGCGAGACGATCGTCCGACCGCTCGGGGAGGCTACCCGCGAGTTCGAGCGCGAGTACCTGAGCCGCGCGCTCGCGCGCTGCGGCGGTAGGCGTGCGGAGGCGGCGCGCCTCCTCGGGATCTCGCGCAAGAGCCTCTGGAAGAAGATGCGCGACCTCGCGCTCGAGCCCGGCGAGCCCGAGGGCGACTGACCTCGATGCGTGCGCACGGTGGCTGCGTCACGGAACGCGCGGCAGGTGGACACGCAGCACCGGCTCGGGGTCCATCGTGCGGACCACCGCACCGCCGTGCGCCCGGACGACGAGGACCGCGGCTCGCGTCGTCAGGCGCAGCCCGACGGCGCGCGGCCTCGACGCCCAGAACCCCTCGTCGTGGACGCGCGGCGCGTGATCGTCGTGAAGGTCGATCCCGGGGTCGGGCAGGTCGAGCTCGATCCGGCCGGGCGCGTCGCGGCTCGTCCACGCGACGACTCCCCCCTTCGAGGCGAACGTCATGGACGCCACCGCGAGCCCCGCCAGCGCGCGCACCATGCGTCGGAGGTCGACGTTGACGATCGTCGCGGAGTCGCACCGGACCTCGAGGGACACGCGCAGGAGCCCGCCCATCAGCTTGCGCGCCCGCTCGGCGGCATCGCGGAGCACGACGTCCACGGGCGTCGGGGCCGCGGTGAGCGAGAGCGCCTCTGCGCGATCCGCGCTCGAGACGAGCGAGAGGCTGTCGAGCAGCTCCTCGATCCGAAGCGCGTTGGTCTCGACCACGTCCAGATGCCGCTGTCGGGCCGAGCGACGTACGCCCGCTCCACGCAGGCTCCGCACGCTGCCGAGCACGGCACCGAGCGGGTTGCGCAGCTCGTGGACGAGCAGGGACACGATCTCGTGACGAAGCTCTCCCGCGGCCACGACGCTCATCTCCTTCGGGCCACGATCGACACGATGTGATCGAGCAGGTCCTCGGGGAGCAGGGGCTTGGTGAGCACCTCGTCGCAGCCGACCGCTCGCGCGGTCGCGGCGTGCGTCCCGATGGCGTGCCCGGTCACGGCGACGATGGGTGTGCGCGCAGTGCGTGGGTCCGCACGAAGCAGGCGCGTCGCGTCCCAGCCGTCGAGGTCCGGCAGCGACAGGTCCATCACGATGAGGTCCGGCGAGAGATCGATCGCCTTGCGTACGGCGTCGTGGCCGTCGCGCGCCTGCGAGACGCGCATCCCGACGTGAGCGAGGTACTCCGCGTACATCTCGCGGTTGTCGTCGAAGTCGTCGACGACGAGCACGTGGAGCCCCCGTGCCCGCTCGAGATCGGCGCCCGCCGGCCCGCCGCCGCGGCGACCGCGACGAGACTTGCGGCGCTCGGTGCTCATCGGCGTGTCGTCCGTCGCGCCCGCGCGCGGCGCGGGACGGTGAGCGTGAACGTCGAGCCCTCGCCGAGCTTGCTCGAGAGCTCCAGGGTTCCCCCGAGCATCTCCGCGAGGCGGCGCGCGATGGCCAGCCCGAGCCCGACTCCGCCCCGCTGTCGTGTGGGCGAGCTGTCGACCTGTCGAAAGGACTCGAACACGTGGGCCTGCTGGTCGTCCGCGATCCCGATGCCGGTGTCCGTCACGCTGATGCAGATCTGGTCGTGCGCCGGGATGTGGGACGCGGAGACCTCGACGGTGCCTCGAGGCGTGAACTTCACTGCGTTGACCAGGAGGTTGAGGAGGATCTGCCTCAGCTTCTGCCGGTCCGTGCGCAGCGCGGGCAGGGTGCGCGGCACGCGCGCGACCACGGTCAGCCCCGCGCGCCGAACGAGCGGCTCGACCTCCGCGAGCAGGCCACGCACCACCGCGGGGAGCGAGACCTCCGTGAGCCTCATGGGCATGCGCCCCGCTTCGATGCGCGTGAAGTCGAGGACGTCCTCGATCAAGGACAGCAGGTGTCGCGAGCTCGCATCGACGCGTTCCAGGTAGCGGCGCTGCGCGGCCGTGGCCACCGCCCCTCCGACCCCTCCGAGCAACATGCTCGTGTAGCCGAGGATCGCGTTGAGCGGCGTGCGCAGCTCGTGCGAGAGGTTCGCCAGGAACTGAGACTTCGACGCAGAGGCCTGCTCGAGCGCGACGTGCTCGCGCAGCAGCTGCTCGAGACGGTCGCGCTCGGTCCGGACCTGCGCCTCCACCTGGCGCAGGCGCAGATAGTTGTCCTCGGTCTCTCGCATCGCGCGTCGGAGCTCGGTGACGTCGCGCAGCACGGCGACCGTGAAGGTGACCGGCTCCGCACGACCGCGGATCCCGAGCAGCTCGAACAGGACGTCCGCTCCGTCCCGCGTGTCGACGAGGGTGAGCTCGCGTCTGCGGCGGTCGTCGAGCTGCGCGAGCGCCGCGGCGAACGCCGAGCGGTTGAGCTCGACGGCCCGTCTGCGGTGCGCGCCGAGGTGCCGGTGGGCCGACAGGAGGGGCCGGGCGCGAGCGTTGAGGTCGACCACGCGGCCGTCGGCGTCCGTCACCACGACGGGATCGGGCACGCTCTCGAGGACCGAGCGGAGGATCGACCGCGTGACGCCGAGGTTGCGCTCGGCGTCCCTCAGGCGCTTGCGCAGCGCGAGCTGCGACTCACGCACGGTCCCCACGACCCACACGCTATCGGGTCGGTACGACCGGAACAAGCCGACGTCAGGGCGGAGGCTCTTGCTCCGGAGGAGGAGTCGCTCCGCCGCCGTGCTCGAAGACCGCGCGCGTCGTCTGGCCGTAGACGTCGCGGCACGTGAGCGTCAGCCGGCCGCCGTTCTCGGTCTCGCTGGCCGTCACGCGCACGATCGCGCGGGTCGGGTCGGCGAACGAGGTGACGGGAACCTCGCCGAGGTTGCTGCCCGAGACCGTGGCGACGAGGTTGGCCGAGCCGATGGCCTCGCACTCACGCAGCGCGCCGCGCGTCTCGACGGCGACGTCGATCGACTGCCCCGCGAGCAACATCCCGCCCGAGGGCGAGATGTCCGGCGCGCCGACGGCCAGGATCGTGCCCGATGCGAACACGTCCTCGACGCGCGCGTCCACACGCACCGTGCCCTCCTCCGTCGCGAACGCGAGCGTGGACGCGCTTCCGCCGCCGCTGCCCGCAGCCTGCAGGATCACGCGCGACGCCAGGACCCGACCGCCGGTGACCGTCAGCTCCACGGGCGTGCCGCTCCCGACACCCTGCGGTGTCGTGACCTCGACGGTCGCAGGCACCGACCCGTCGGCGGGGATGAACGTCGTCGAGGCGTTGGGCGCGCGCAGGGCGACCGCGAGGCTCGTGACCATCCCGTCGCCCGGCTCGACGTCGATCACCGCGGTCGACTCCTGCCATCCGCACGCGTGCTCGGCGAAGAGCGAGAGCTCGACGGGCACCACGTCGGTCGCCTCCTCGCCGTCGAGCGCATCGAGGGCGAGCCGGCGTAGCGTGACGATCGGCAGGTCCGCTTCCCATTCGGAGAAGTTGAAGCCGATGCGCTTGGCGACGATGCCCTGCACGGTGACGCGGCGCACCGCGACGCCGTCGGGCGACATCACGTAGCCGCGGAGCTTCGTGTCCGCGCGGACGCCGTCGGGAGGCGTGTTGGCGCCCACGACGACCGAGACCTGGTCGCACGGGATCGAGTCGTCGGGCGCTTCGAGCGTCTCGCACCCTGCGAGCACGAGGACGCCGAGCAGGATCGCCCTCATCGCCCGGCTCCCGGCAGGCCGGCGACCCGCGCGAACTCGGGCGACACGTTGATGAGGATGCCGAGCCCGACCCCGATCCGCGACGTCGTGAACCGCGTGTCGGCGTCCACGGCGTCGCCGACGTCGAAGCCGCCTGCCAGTCGCGTCACGCGACGCAGGACGACGCCGAGCGCGATCGACGACGACGGCGTGATCTCGATCTCGAAGCCCGTCCACAGCGACGTCAGCGCGCGCGTCCCGCCCGCGCCTTCGCCGATCAGCCCGAGCCCGAGGTACGGGGCGAACAAGTAGTTGGGCCCGTCGAGGTAGCCGCGGCCCCCTTCGATCATGTCGAACACGAACAACGAGAAGCCGAGCACCAGCTCGAGGTCGACGTCGTCGAATCGCTCCGCCGTGATCTCCGACTGCATCGAGCCCGGCTGGAGCGACGAACGGTACGCGCGGTCGACCGCGCCGAACGTGACCGCCCCGATGCCGAGCCGGATCGCGCCGAGGAAACGCGCGTCCACGATCAGCTCGAAGCTCCGGGTCGGGACGTCGTCGAGCTTCACGCCGAGGTCGATGACGCCGGGGCGTCGTGGCACGAACCGGAACGTCGAGACCGCGAGGTCGCCGCTCTCGGTCTCGTCGCGCTCCTCCTCGCGCGATGCCACGGGGGCGCCGCTCCCGATGCCGCCGAAGCCTCGGTCGCTCATGCGTGGTGGCTCGTACCCGCGCTCGCCGTTGATGGTCGCTTCCACCGTGCGGTTGCGTCGATGGAGGACGAGCACGTGCAGATCCTGGTGGGGCGCGACGATCCGCCGGCCCCGCGGGCGCGTCATCTCGACGCCTTCGCGCGCGTCGATGCACACGAGCATCTCGTCGTCGGTCGCCTCGCGCCGCGACTCGCAGAGGCGGCGCCACATGCCGGGGAGCTGGGCGCGCTCGTCCGAGCAGCGCGTCTGCCCGTCGCCATCGAAGTACCAGCTGCCGCCGGTGCACTGCCACAACGTCGGGGCCCCGACGCCGAGCGACCGGCACGTCAGGCTCGCCCGCGTCCAGCCGTCCTCGCCGCGCACGAGGATGCTCTCCGGGTTGCACGAGCTCTCGGTGCCGGCGTGTCGGAACGAGAGCGCCCGCGGCCGGAACCGATCGAGCGACGCGACGGCGAGCGGCATGCGCAAGACGCGCACGACGGCGCCCGCGAGCGGAGCGGGTGCGTCCGCGGGCAGCTCGATTCGGAAGGTGCGAAGGGCAGCCGGCGTCGTGGTGAGCGCGCTCCACGGGTCGGTTCCCGCCGGGCACGTGGACGATTCGAGCTGGGCGCGTCCCCCGTACTCGAACGCGATGCGGACCGTGCAGCCGGGGTCCGTCGCTCGCTCGCGCACGAGCGCGGTGATCGGTTGCTCGGGGAGCTGACACTCGCCCACGAGCAACGGCATACCCTCGACGGCTTCGCGCGGTGTGAAGACGACCTCGTCGATGGCTCGGCAGTCGGCGCGCGCGTGCGTCGCGGCCACGAGAACGACCGCGCCCATCAGAGTCGCGGTGACGGCGCCCCAGCTCGTCGGTCGCATGCGGGCCGATGCTCGCACGCTGCCGAACGCCTCGGCAATCGCGCGTCCGCGCTACGATGCTCGGCACGATGACGGCAGAAGCAGCGACCCTCCGGTGCCCGGCGTGCGGCGGCGCGGCATCACCCGACGCGCGCGCGTGCCCCTTCTGTGCGACCCACCTCGCTTCCGTGCGGTGCGCCTCGTGCGCAGCGCTCCACTTCGCCGGAGCGCTCCACTGCTCGCGTTGCGGCGTGAAGCTCCGTGACGAGCGCACCGGCGACGCCACGGGGCGCGCCTGCCCGCGCTGCGCATCGAAGCTCGTCGACGTCCGCGGAGACTCGCTCTCGCTCGAGGAGTGCCCCAAGTGCGGCGGCGTGTTCGTCGACCACGACACCATCGCGAGGCTCGCGACGGACCCCGGGCGGCGAGGCGACGCGCGCGCCGGAGCCGGCGTGACGCTCGAGCGCACCTCCATCGAGCCCGGGCTCGAGACGGTCCGTTACGTGCGCTGCCCCATGTGCGAGAAGCTGATGAACCGGAAGAACTACGGCGAGGTCTCCGGCGTGATCGTCGACGTGTGCCGCGACCACGGCGTCTGGTTCGACGCGGGCGAGCTCACGCGGGTCGTCGAGTTCATCGAGAAGGGCGGCCTCGAGAAGGCGCGGCGGGTCCGCAACGAGCGCGACGACGACGCCCGCAGGCGCGAGCGCGTGCGACGTCTCGAGGACGAGATGCGCCCGGCCACGAGCACGTCCGATCCCGACATCCACCGCTCGCTCCAGTCGCACGGCATCGACGGCATCGTCGGCTCGATCGCGCGTTTCCTCTTCGGGTGAAGCGATCCCCGTCGCGCGGGTCGGTTCCGAC
>JADZFZ010000872.1 GCA_020854145.1 Deltaproteobacteria bacterium
GCGATCGTCGGATCTGCTTGACCTCTTGCCCCCGCGCGTCGTGACATGCGCGCCATGTCCGAAGCGCGCGCCGAATGGGACTTCCTCACGCAGGCCGACCGGGGGATGGACAAGGAGTCCATCAAGCGATCGTTCGCCGATCACATCGAGTACACGCAAGGCAAGGACCGCTTCTCGGTCACGCAGCTCGACTTCTATCTCGCCACCGCGTACGCG
Source organism: Deltaproteobacteria bacterium (assembly GCA_020854145.1). Taxonomy (GTDB): domain Bacteria; phylum Myxococcota_A; class Polyangia; order Polyangiales; family JADZFZ01; genus JADZFZ01. Next base: position 217 of record JADZFZ010000872.1, read on the forward strand.
GCGCGCGAGCGGTTGCTCGATCGGTTCAACGTCACGCGGCGGAGCGACTACCAGCGCGACGCGCGGCGCGTCTACTACCTCTCGCTCGAGTTCCTCATCGGTCGCCTCCTCGAGGACGGGTTGCGCAACCTCGGGATCCACGAGGAGACGCGACGCGCGCTCGCGGACCTCGGCCTCGACATGGACTCGGTGGCCGCCAAGGAGGGCGACGCTGGGCTCGGCAACGGCGGTCTCGGGCGTCTGGCCGCTTGCTTCCTCGATTCGATGGCCACGCTCGACATCCCGGCGGTCGGCTACGGCATCCGGTACGAGTACGGCATCTTCCGGCAGATCATCGACCCTTCCGGCGCGCAGGTGGAGGCGCCCGACACGTGGCTCCGCCATGGCAACCCCTGGGAGCTCGAGCGGAGCGAGAAGGCTTACCGCGTCCAGTTCCACGGCCACGTCCGCAGCCGCGTCGACGATGCCGGGCGCACGAGCTTCGAGTGGGTCGACACGCGCGACGTGATCGCCGTCGCGCACGACGTGCTCGTGCCCGGCTACCGCAACGAGCGCGTCAACGTCCTGCGCCTCTGGGCCGCGCAGGGCTCGGACGCCTTCGACTTCGAGGACTTCAACCGCGGGGACTACGTCGCCGCGGTGCAGCACAAGAACGCGACCGAGGACATCTCGCGCGTGCTCTACCCGAGCGACAAGGTGCGCCAGGGGCGCGAGCTGCGCCTCAAGCAGGAGTACTTCTTCGTCGCGGCGACGATCCGCGACGCAGTCGTTCGTCACCTGAAAGCCCACCCGTCGCTGCACGACTTCGGCGAGTACTCGGTCTTCCAGCTCAACGACACGCACCCCGCGATCGCCGTCGCGGAGCTCATGCGCGTGCTGCTCGACGAGCACCGGTTCGACTGGGACGACGCCTGGCGCGTGACGACGAGCTCGCTCGCGTACACCAACCACACCGTTCTACCGGAGGCGCTCGAGCAGTGGCCCGTGTGGCTGATGGAGGAGGTGCTGCCTCGCCACATGCAGATCATCTACGAGGTCAACCGTCGCTTCCTCGACCAGGTGCGCCACCGCTGGCCGGGCGACGAGGACCGCGTGCGGCGCATGTCGCTCATCGAAGAGGGCGGCGAGCGACGCGTCCGGATGGCGAACCTCGCCATCGTGGGCAGCTACAGCGTCAACGGCGTCTCGGCGCTGCACACGAAGATCCTCACGGACCGCATCTTCCGCGACTTCTACGAGCTCGAGCCGGGCAAGTTCAACAACAAGACCAACGGCGTGACGCCTCGCCGCTGGCTGATGGGCTGCAACCCCGGCCTGTCCGCGCTCGTGACGTCGCGCATCGGCGACGGCTGGACGCACGACCTCGCGCGCCTCGATCAGCTCGCGCAGCACGCCGACGACCCCGAGCTGCACGCGTCGTGGCAGTCGGCCAAGCGCCGCAACAAGGAGCGCCTCGCGGCCATCATCGCGCGCGAGTGCAACGTCACGGTGGACCCGACGTCCATCTTCGACGTGCAGATCAAGCGCATCCACGAGTACAAGCGCCAGCACCTCAACATCCTGCACGTGCTGTCGCTCTACCAGCGTTACAAGCAGCACATCCCCGCCGACACCGTGCCGCGCACCTTCATCTTCGGCGGCAAGGCGGCGCCCGGCTACGACATGGCCAAGCGGATCATCCGCTTGGTCCACGCGGTCGCGAGGGTCGTCAACGACGACCCGGCGGTCAACGCGGTGCTCAAGGTCGTCTACATCCCGAACTACAACGTCTCGCTCGCCGAACGGATCATCCCGGCCGCCGAGGTCTCGGAGCAGATCTCGACCGCGGGCATGGAGGCGTCGGGCACCGGGAACATGAAGTTCGCGATGAACGGCGCTCTGACGATCGGGACGCTCGACGGCGCGAACGTGGAGATCCGCGAGGCGGTCGGTCCCGAGAACTTCTTCCTGTTCGGCCTGACGGACCTCGAGGTGCAGGCGCTCAAGAAGCAATACGACCCCGCCGGCTACTACCACCGCGACCCCGAGATCCACGCGGCGCTCGACGCGGTCGCGTCGGGGTGGCTGTCGCCGGACGAGCCGGGGCGCTTCCGGCCGATCGTCGACTCGCTGCTCTACGGCGACCCGTTCATGGTGCTCGCGGACTTCCACGCGTACCGCGACTGCCACGAGCGACTGATGGCCGCCTACCGCGATCGCGAGGGCTGGACGCGCAAGTCGATCCTGAACACGGCACGGAGCGGTCGCTTCTCGAGCGATCGGACGATCATGGACTACGCGAGGGAAGTCTGGCGCGTGGGCGCTTCGCCGGCGTCGCCGCCGAAGGGTACCTGACCGGAGCCGGCGCGATGGGCCGCACGAAGCTCGCGACCTGGAACGTCAACGGGCTCCGCGCGCGCGAGGCGCAGTTGCTCGAGTGGCTCGAGCGCGAGCGTCCCGACGTCGTGTGCACGCAGGAGATCAAGGTCGCCACCGAGAGCGTGCCGCTGACGTTGCGCGAGCTGCCCGGCTACGTGGGGCGCTGGCACGGGACGGGCGCGTACTCGGGCGTCGGTCTGCACCTGCGCAAAGAGCGATTCGGGTCGGATGCGTCCATCGCGCCGACGTCGATCGATCGCGAGTGCAGGACGCTCGCGGCCGAGGTCGGCGACGTCGTGCTCGCGTCGGTGTACGTGCCCAACGGCGGCAAGGACTTTCCCGCGAAGATGAGCTTCCTCGCGGATCTCGAGCGCTGGATCGCGAGCGAGCGCGCGCGCGGTCGGGCCGTGGTCGTGGCCGGGGACATCAACATCGCGCGCACGGACGACGACGTGCACCCGAAGGAGCGCAAGGCCGGAGCGATCGGGCAGCGCCCCGACGAGCGCGAGCAGCTCGAGCGGATCCTGGCGGGCGGGATGAGCGACGTCGTGCGCGCGCTGCGGCCCGACGATCACGAGCTCTTCACGTGGTGGGCTCCGTGGCGCAACCTCCGCCAGCGCAACATCGGCTGGCGGATCGACTACGTGCTCGCGAGCGAGCCGTGGGCGTCGCGTGCGAAGGAGTGCGCGTCGCA
>JADZFZ010000873.1 GCA_020854145.1 Deltaproteobacteria bacterium
AGCGGCGTGGGCAAGTCCTCGGTGCTCAACGCCATCGACCCGGCGGGTGAGCGACGAACGGGCGGCCTGCGCGTCACCGATGGAAGGGGGCGCCACACGACGACCTCCTCCAGGCTCATCGCGCTCGCGGACGGGACGCAGGTGATCGATACCCCGGGGATCCGCGCGCTCGGGCTGTGGAAGATGGATCGCGATCATTTGCGATTTTTCTTCTCGGATATCGCCGCCTTCGCCGAGGGATGCCGCTTTCGCGACTGCTCTCACCTCGAGGAGCCGGGCTGCGCGGTCCGCGTCGCCGTCGAGGAAGGAACGATCGCGAGGGCAAGGTGGGAGACCTTCTTGCGCATGATCGACACGCTCGAGTGAGATCGGTGTCACATCCGTCATACGTCGGACCATGCGACCGCACCGCAGCCTCCGCGCCCTCGTCCTCGGGGCGGGCGTCCTCGTCGCCGCGCAGGCGGTGGCGCAGGAGCCGCCGACCCCCGTCGCACGCGTCGTCCTCTTCACGCAGCAGGGATGCCCCGCGTGCGCCGCCGTCGAGCGCGAGGTACTGCCCGCCTTGCGCGCGCGCTTCGGGGCGCGTCTCGAGCTGCGCGAGCTCGACTGCGCGGACCCGGACGACTACGCGATCCTGCTGCGGGTCGAGGCTCGGGGTGGCGTCCGGCCCGAGGAGCGCGTGGTGCCGACGGTCGTCGTCGACGACCACCTGCTGCACGGGCTCGACGACATCCGGACGCGGCTGGGCGGCGTCGTCGAGTCGGTGCTGGCGACGGGAGGCTCCGAGTGGCCCGCGGGGGTCGAGTCCGTCGGTGTCGCTCCGGGCGGGCCCGGCGAACGCTCGGGCGCCGCCGCGAGCGCAGGGGGCGCGGAGCACGACGCGCCGGACGGCGGCACGGCGCAGTGCGCGGCAGACGCGTGCACGCCCATGGCGGCACGCCGCGCCACGATCTGGGCGACGTACTTCTTCCAGACCGGCTGTCGCAACTGCAGCCGCGCCGAGGCGGACATCCGCTACGTGCAGCTTCGCGTGCCGGGCCTGCGCGTCGAGCGCCTGAACGTGTACGACGAGACTCCGCTCGCGCTGTCGCTCACCGCGCGCGCAGGTCGGCGGGACTTCGAGACGCCGGCGATCTTCATCGGGCGCGACGCGCTGCTCGGCCCCGACGAGGTCACCGCCGAGATGCTCGAGCACCTCGCGCGCCGCTACGCCGAGCGTGGTGCGCCGCGTCTGTCGAGGTCGCCGCGAGACGAGGACGCGAGCGGCGCCATCGTCCGGCGCTTCCGATCGTTCGGAGTGTTGGCGGTCGTCGCCGCGGGCCTCGTGGACGGGATCAACCCGTGTGCGTTCGCGACGCTCGTCTTCTTCGTCTCGTATCTCTCCGCGAGCGGGCGGAAGGGAAAGCAGATCCTGATCGTCGGCGCGGCCTTCACGCTCGGGCTGTTCGTCGCGTACGTCGCCGTCGGGCTCGGGCTCTACCGCCTGCTCGACCTTCTCGGGGGCGCGCTCGCGAGCGCGGGACGATGGGTGATGGGCCTGACCGCGCTGCTCTGCGCGGGCCTGGCGGTCGCAAGCTTCGTCGACTTCCTCCGGGCGCGCCGGGGCGAGCTGAAGGACATGTCGCTCAACCTGCCGGAGAGCCTGCGCAGGGCCATCAACGCGGTGATCCGGCGCGGCCGACACGCGCGGCTCTTCGTCCTCTTCGCGTTCGTCACCGGCGTCGTCGTGTCGCTGCTCGAGCTCGCGTGCACGGGGCAGGTCTACCTGCCGACGATCATCTTCGTGACGGGCGTGCCGGAGATGCGCGCGCAGGCCGTCGCGTACCTGCTGCTCTACAACGTCATGTTCGTAGTGCCGCTCGTCGTCGTGTTCGTGCTCGTCTACTTCGGCACGACGTCCCAGCAGCTGACGGCCTTCCTGAAGGGCCGCGCCGCGGCCGTGAAGATGGGCCTGGTGGTGCTCTTCGCGTCGATGGCCGTGTGGCTGTCGGTCGCCGCGCTGTCCGCGAGCAGCTGAGCCGCGGCAGCGCGCTCGCTCGGATCACGCGCTCCGGTGCGCGCGCCAGTCCCCGGAGGCGATACGCGGGTGGCGGCCCGCTTCGTCGGGCGGCAGCACGTAACCGACGACGCCACCGTATCCGGCGCGGTCCTCGTCGAGCGCGATCGGCACGCGACGGTAGAAGCCCGGATGGCCTTCGAGCGCGTCGAGCGCGCCGAGCACCTCGGCGTCGACCTCGTAGACCTCGCCCACGACGGTGTCGGTGCCTCCCTCCGCCATCGCGGGATAGCGGCCCAGATCGACGAGCACGTACGCGGGACGCGTGCGCGCGTGCCCGAGCAGCGGGCTGCCGGCGAGGACCCGATGATTGCGCTCGCCCTGCAGCAACGTGCCGTAGACGAAGACGCGCGTGAGCGTCCCGCTGCGATCCGGCGTCCGGTCGACGCGCTGGCACGCGGGGCAGAAGTACGTCGAGCGCGCCGCGGCGCCCTGCCGTCGCATCCGGATGGGGGTGCCGCACACGAGGCAGTGCGCGCCGGATCGCTCGTAGACCCAGAGGAGCGGGCCTTCGCCCGAGCGCGTCCTGCGGGGCCCGCGTCCCACGTTGCGCCGCAGGAGCGTGCGGGCGCGCGAGAGGAGGGCAGCGAGCGTCGCGTCGTCGAGCTCGCCCACCCGGGCGAACGGATCGACGCGCTCGATGAAGAGCAGCTCCGATTTGTACACGTTGCCGATGCCGGCCACGACGCTCTGGATCGCGAGGGCTTCGCCGATCTCGAGCTCGGCACGCGCGCGTAGGCGTGCCCGCGCCTCGTCGGGATCGAAGGTCGCACCGAGCAGGTCGGGGCCGAGCTCGACGGTCGCTCGGTGGTGGCGCTGCTGCCATGGCGTGAGCAGCTCCACGACGGGCGCCGCGACGCAGGCCGCGACCACGTCGTCGAGGACGAGGAGCAGCTTCACGCCGCGCGGATGGGCGCTCGGTGCGAGCGCGCGCGTCTCGGCAGTCCCGACGGCGAAGAGCCGCCAGGATCCCGTCATGCGCATGTGAGCGTGCACGGCGCGCCCGTCGTCGAGACGCAGCAGGAGGCTCTTTCCGCGCGACTCCACGTCGACGACGGTGCGCCCCTCGAGGGTCGTCGCGTCGAGCCCGGGCACGCTCGTGCGCGCTTCGCGGACGGTCTTGCCGGCGAGCGCCGTGCGGAGCTTGCGTGCGAGCCGGAAGATGGTGTCGCCTTCGGGCATCTCGAGAACAGAAGCTAGTACGTCGGGGCGCGATCTCGGGCACGCTCGGGTCGTGCGCAGCAAGCTCTCGCTCGCGCTTCCGACGCTCGCCGCGTGCCTCGTCGGTTGCGGCTCGGATGCGTCGTCGCCCACCGACGCGGCACAGGACGCCGAGGCCCGGCTCGACGACGCAGGGGTACGGGACGCGACCGGCGGCGATGCGAGCGCCATCCGCGATGCGCGGCCCGACGGGCCCATCGACGCGACGGCGGACGACGGGGCAGCGTCCGATCTCGGATCGCCCGCGCTGGACGCAGGGCCGAGGCCCCTACGCGTCACGACGGCGCTCGTCACGGACCAGCACCGGTTCGTGCCCGGCGCGATGTTCGGCGGTTGGGGCCCGCACCTCGGTCACCTCGTGCGCGCGGAGGGCGGGGGCACGGGGGAGCCCGAGCTCCATTGGGTCGACGACCTGTGCACGCAGGGCACCGGCGACTGCGACGTGAACGTCAATCGCCGCGTCGGGATCTTCCGCCGCGACGGGGACGTCTGG
>JADZFZ010000874.1 GCA_020854145.1 Deltaproteobacteria bacterium
GCTCCACGTCGCTGACGATGACCGAAGGCGCCGTCGGCGTGGACGCCGCGAAGAAGGTCACCTTCAAGCACGGCTCGGCGCTCGTCGAGCTCGAGGAGAGCGGCAAGGTCAAGGTCGTCTCGGGCGTGGAGATCGAGCTCGTCGTCGGCGGCTGCCGCGTGCGCATGGCCGAAGGCAAGATCGAGGTGACGGCCCCCGTGGAGCTCGTGCTCACGTCGGGCACGGCAGGCGTGAAGCTCGATGCGCAGGGACTCACACAATCGGGCGCGAACGTCCGCACGACGGCCGAGTCGGTCCACGAGATCGTCGGCCTCGTCGTGAAGATCAACTGAGATGACCGTCAACGAATCGACTCGTGCGAGCACACGGCAAGGACGGGGGTTGTAGGGGGGCGCCCAGCCCCCCTACGGAAATCACGCAGAGAGTCGATGGGGACCCGCTCTCGAGTCGACCTTCACCACTCCCCACACCGACCCAACTCACTACGCCGACGCGATTCATCTACACCCTCTGACCTATCTCGAAGGGACTGATTCTGGGTGGACTCGATCACGCGACCGATCAAGACGCTCGCCGAGAAAGCCGCCTGGTTCACGCGCGCGACGGAGATTCGCGTGCTCTCGGTCGCCGTCTCCGGGGATCTGCGCGACGCCGCGCTGCGCGTCCTCGCCGGGCAGGAGCACCACGCGGACAATCGGTCTCCGTTCCTCCGTTTCGACGACGCGCACGCCAAGACCGACGACGGCTGGGCGATGCGTACGCGGCGCGCCGCGGAGCAGCACGAGGCGCGGCGCACCGCGATGGCGAAAGAAGGTCACGCGTTGCCGGCGCTTCCGGCCGTCGCGATTCGCGACCTGTCGGCGCTCGCCGAGCACGCCGTCACGCTGCGCGACGTGGCCGACGCGCGTTGCCCACCATTGTCGGGTCTGGTCGTGTTGCTCGCACCGAGCCGTGTCGACGATCCCGTGCGATTCGGCGACGACGTCGCGACGCTGGTGACCTCGCCTCGATTGTCCGACGTGCGCTGGATCGTCGTCGAGCCGGAGCGCCGATCGCTCGACGCGCTCTGTGACGGCCTCGACGAGCACGCGGTGCGCGTCGATTGTTTCGTCGACGACGCAGCCCAGCAGAAGGAGCTCGAGGCGCTCCTCGAAGGCGCGAGCACGGCAGGCGCCGACTCGCCTCCCGCTGCGCGCGCGGGAGCGGCATGGCCGCGTGGCGTGACTGCACCGCCGCGACCCGGCCGCGCACCGGCCGATCCCGAGGCGCGCGCGCGACTGGCGATCTCGCTCGGCTTGCCCGCCGCTTCCGTGGACGGCACCGCCGAGCGATTCGCCCGCGCCACGATGCAGGCGGCGCTGCTGCTCCGGCGGGGCGACGGCCCCGGCGCGATTCGCGCGCAGCGAGAGGCGCGCGATCTCTGCGTCGGCGCGGGGATGACACGCGAGGCGATCCTCGCCGAGCTCGTGCTCGGCAGCTATCTCGTTCACCTGAACGAGCGACCTCTCGCGATCGAGGTCTACGAGTCCGCGAGCGAGCGCGCCTCGGCCGCCGAGATGCCGGCCATGGCTGCGCAGGCACAGCTCGCGCTCGGTGCGACTCGGTTGCTCGAGGGCCAACGTCCCGCGGCCGCGGCTTCGTACGCGCGTGCCGGCGAGCTCGCGGAGCGCGCGATGGATCCGGTGCTCGCCATCGAGGCCTATCGGATGACCGGGCAGATCGCGTTCGACGCCCGCCTCGAGACTCCCGGGACGAATGCGTGGCGTCGTGCGCTCGAGGTCGCCGCCGTGGCTCCGCCCGAGGTCGTGCAGGCGTCGAGCGCCGCCGACGTCGCGCGCAAGCTTGCAGCGGTATGTCGCGCCCACGGACTGCACCCGCAGGCGGCTTCGCTCGAGCTGCGCGCGCAGAAGCTCGAGACCGGTCAGTCGCTCGACGTGACCGAGCTGTTGCCACCGTCCGATCTGCCCACCTCCAACGAGCTCCCTCTCCCGGAGCCGGGCTGAATCGCCATGCTCGCAAGCACATGGTTCGACCTCGTCCTCGGCATCGACATCCACTACGAGATGGTGCCGACGCCCGCCCCGGTCCCGACGCCGTTCCCGCACCCGTTCGTGGGCCTGATCTTCGACCCCGCATGGCTGGCCGCGTCGATCGCGCTCACGAACCTGATGGGCGACTCCGAGGGCGGCACGACCAAAGGGCCCGTCCTCATCAACTCGTTGCCCGCCACCAATACCGGTACGCAGGCGAAGAATGCGCTCGTGCTGCCGCATTTCGTCATCCCGCCGGGCACGGCGTGGACGCCGATGCCGAAGGCGCCGAAGCCGCCGATCGGCGGTCGTACGCAGCCGCCCGACTCGCCCGCTGCTCCGCCGGGTGATGCCATCTGCATCACCGGGAGCGACTCGGTCTTCGTGCTCGGTACCAATGCGGTGCGCCTCGGGGACATCGCGCTCTCGTGCTCCGACCCGTTCCGATTGCCGACGTCGATCGTGCTCGCGATCCCGAAGGGCAATCCAGTCTCCATCGGCGGCAGCCTCTCGCTCGACGTCGCCGCGGCCACGGCCGGGCTCATTCGCTCCAAATGGGTCGCCAACGAGCTGCACGGGCTGGTCTCGCGCATCAAGCCCCAACGCCTGCGCAACTTCTTCCACAAGGCCGTCTGCTTCCTGACGGGGCACCCGGTGGACGTCGCGACCGGGCGATTGTTGACCGACGCCATCGATCTGCGATTGCCGGGACCGATTCCGCTCGTGCTCGAGCGCAATTACGCGTCGAGCTGGGCCGACCGCGACTCGCCGGTCGGTCACGGGTGGAGCCATTCGCTCGATCAGGCCCTCTGGCTGGAGCCCGGGAAAGTGGTCTATCGCGCCGCCGACGGCCGCGAGATCGAGCTGGACACGTTCGATCTCCCGGACCACGCGATGCGCGCCGGCGACCGATTGTTCGATCCCGTCACCCGCCACGAGGTCCGCGCGCTCGGCAATCACCGCTGGGAGGTCGTCACCCCGGAAGGGCTCGTCCACGAGATGCGCCCGGTCGCCGGCGGCGGCGACCCCGAAGGCATGGCGCGCCTGCACCGGATTCGCGCCCGTCACGCGAGCGACGAGGAGCGGGGAGGACGCGGCATCGAGCTCGCCTACGACGAGCGCGGCCGATTGGCGATCGCGCGCGACTGTGCGGGACGCACGGTGCGATTCAGTCACGACGATTCCGGCAAGCTGGTGCTCGTGGAGATCCCGGACGCCGAGGATCCCGCGCGCCACCGCCCCCATCTGCGATACCGGTACTCGCCCGAAGGCGACCTCGTCGCCATCGAGGACGCCCTCGGGCACGAGCGTCGATTCGAGTACGTCGGCCATCTGATGGTCAAAGAGACCGACCGAATGGGATTGTCGTTCCACTTCGGGTACGACGGTCTCGGCGCGGACGCGAAGTGTGTCCGGACGTGGGGCGACGGCGGCATCTTCGACCACGAGATCGTCTACGACGCCGCGTCCCGTCTGACGCTGGTGACGACGTCGCTCGGTCACACGACCGCCTACGTGACCAACGTGGCGGGCGCGGTCGTGAAGGTGATCGATCCGATGGGCGGCAAGACCACCTACGAGCACGACGGGAAGCTGCGCCTCGTCGCGGAGACCGACCCGCTCGGCAACGTCACGCGATACGCCTACGACGCGCGCGGCAACCGCTGCCGACGCGAGGGTCCCGACGGCGCGGTGGTCACGACCGAGCTCGACGCGGAGGACCGACCGGTTCGGATGGTCGACGCCGCAGGCGGAACGTGGCTGTGGCGCTACGACGCGAGAGGGCGATTGGTCGAGAAGACCGCGCCGACCGGGGAGCGCGAACGGCACGAGTACCGAGACGGTCTGCTGGTCGCGAGCGTGGACCCGTCGGGCCTGCGGACGGAAGTCGACTACGACGGGCACCTGAACCCGATTCGCCTGCGCACGAGCCATGGCGCGGAGACGACGTTCGAGCGCGATCTGCTCGGGCGCGCGACGCGCATCGTGGACCCGCGCGGCGGCGAGACGACGCTGCACCTGGACGCCGTCGGCAATCTCGTGCGCGCCGAGGAGCCCGACGGCAACACGCGCCACTACGAGTGGGACGCCGAAGGCAATCTCGTCGCGTCGCGCGATCTGAGGCGCGGCGTCCGATTCACGTACACGGGCTTCAAGCGTCTGGAGTCGCGCTCGGAGGCGGGCGACAACGTCCGATTCCGTTGGGACACCGAGGGGCGCCTGGTGGCCATCGAGAACGAGCTCGGCGAGGTCTCGACGCTCGAGCACGATCCCTGCGGACGCTTGGTCGCGTGGAAGGGCTTCGACGGACGGACGCGACGCTATCGACGCGACGCCGCAGGACGCGTCGTGGGCACGCAGAAGCCGAGCGGGCAATCGACCGAGCTGCGGCTCGACGCGGCGGGGCGCGTGCTCGAGGCCAAACGCGACGACGGCGCCGATCGATTCACCTGGCGAGCCGACGGTGCGCTGCTCTGCGCGACGAACGAGACGGTCGCGGTTCGGTTCGAGCGCGATGCGCTCGGGCGCGTCACGCGCGAATGGCAGGGAGACGAATGGGTCTCGTCGCGCTGGGACGCCGGTGGGCGGCGCGTGCAAGTGGAGTCGTCGCTCGGCGCGGAGCTCGCGTTCCTGCGGGATCCGACGGGTGAGATCGCGGAGCTCTTCGTGGCGGCCGCGCCCTCGACGGAGCTGGAGTCGGGCCAAGCCGCGCGCAACGCGTACCGCGGCGAATGGCGGCTCGCAGTGAGCCGCGACGTCGAAGGGCTCGAGGTCGAGCGGACGTTGCCCGGCGGCGTGCGCGTGCGCTGGGAGCGCGACCCGGCGGGCCGCCCGACGATGCGGCGCGTCTTTCGCGGCAGGCGGCAGGTCGACGCGACCAAGCTCACGTGGGAGCCCGATGGCCGCCTCGCCGAGAGCGTGGACGGCCTCGATCGGCGCACGCGATACATGCACGACGATCGGATGCGTCTCGCACGCGTGAGCCGCAGCCCCGCCGCGAGCGAGCCGACGAAGCGGTCCAAGGAATCGGCGGAGCAGATCGAGTGGCGCCCGTCGGATGCGGCGGGCAACGTGTACCGTACCGCCGATCGGCGCGATCGTCGGTATCTCGCCGGCGGCGAGATCGCCGAAGCCGACGGCGTGCGATTCGTGCACGACGCGGACGGCAATCTGGTCGAGAAGACGCTCCCGGACGGTGCGTCGTGGCGATACCGGTGGAATGCCGGGGGACAGCTCGTGTCGGTGCAGCCGCCGAGCGCGGAGGAGATCACGTTCACCTACGACGCGCTCGGTCGGCGCGTGAGCAAGACGTGGGGCGCGTACGAGACGACGTGGCTGTGGGACGGAGACGTTCCGCTGCACGAGCTCGCCAACGACGCTCCGCCCACGACGTGGCTCTTCGACGCCGAGGCACATTCGCTGCTCGGGATGGTGCGCGGCAAACGCCGCTACGGCGTGGTCGCGGACTCGATGGGCACGCCGGAGCTCGTCTCCGACGAACGCGGCAAGTTCGTCTGGACGATGCAGCTCGACGCGTTCGGCGCCCCACGCGAGCTCCTACCCGCGAGCGTCGATTGTCCGTGGCGTTGGCCGGGCCAATACGAGGACGGCGAGACGGGCCTCCATTACAATCGATTCCGCTATTACGATCCCGATCTGGGCCAATACCTGTCCCAGGATCCGCTCGGGCTGCTCGGCGGGCTCAGCCC
>JADZFZ010000875.1 GCA_020854145.1 Deltaproteobacteria bacterium
CGCCGAGGTCGATCGGGATGGAACCGCGGCCTCTGGAGATCGGGGCTCGGAACGACTCTCCGCGCCGCCGTGCGCGCAGTCCGCGCGTCTTGACGATCGCTCGGCGACCGCGCTAACGAGGGCGTTTCCGGAGGGACGATGCGAATCAGTCGGGTCGTGGCGGTCGTCGCGGCACTCGGCCTGGTCACGATGAGCGTGACGGCGGGCGCGCAGAGGCGGCGGGGGCGAGCGGGACGAGGCGCGACGGGGGCGGCGGCTGCCGTCGCGCCCACGACGGCAGCGGTGCCCGCGACCATCCGGCCTTCGGTCGAGGCGCTCGAGTCGCAATCGGTCGACGACGTGCGCGGCGCGATCGAGGCGCTCGGCGTGAGCGGCGAGGCGGCGGCGGTCCCGCATCTCGCCTCGCGCATTCGTCGCGGGCTGCCGCCGGAGCTGCTCGACGCGGCGCTCGACGCGATCACCGCGCTCGCGCGGCCGACGGCGTCCGAGGTGCTCGGGCAGCTGCTGCGTCACCGACGGCCCGACGTGCGACGGCGCGCCGTGGCGGCGATCATCGCGTGCCGCGGCGACCAGGCGGGTGCGCTCCTCGCGCGCGCGCTCGACGACTCGGACGCGACCGTGCGCAGCTCGGCGGCCGTCGGCATCGCGGAGCTGCGGGCGCGCGGCGCGATGGACGCCTTGTTCCTCGCGCTCGAGCGGGGCGTGTCCGAGGCGACCGTCGCCATCGGCCGTGTCGGCAACGAAGGCGAGATCGAGCGTGTGCTCGGCTACGTGGGTCGCGTGCCGCTCGACGTGCTCACGCCGGGCCTGCACGAAGCGCTGATCCGCACGGACCTCTCGGAGCGCTCTCGGCTCGCGGTGGTGCAGCGCATGGCCGAGCTCGCATCCCCGGGTGTTCGGCAGTTCTTCCAGACGGTCGTGCCCGCGTTGCCCCCGTCCGCAGGCGCGATCCGCCGTGCCATCGAAGAAGCCAGCGCGAGGATCCAGCAATGACCGCGGTCCGAGGCAAGCTCTCGCTCGCGCTCGTCGTCGTGCTCGCCGGGTGCGGCGGCGCGATCAGCGGCGGACGGTTCCACTCGCGTTTCCCGGACAACCAGGCGCCCGCGATTCGCAGCGTCGTCTCGCGCGTGTCCTCGGCGGGATCCGATGCGGACACGCGCGCCATCGTCGTGGGCGTCGCGCGCGACCGCGTCGTCGCGTACGACCTCGCCGCGGGCCGCCAGCTGTGGACCCGTCCCGCGAGCGGCTCGAGCGTCCCCATCGTCGCGGGACCGATGGTCGTGCTGTCCGCGGGCGGCCGCATCCTCGGGCTCGATCTCGCGTCGGGCGCCGAACGATTCGACGAAGCCGACGAAGGGCTCTCGCTCGTCGGCGCGGGCGGCGACGCGAGCCGCGTGGCCGTCGCGCTGTCGGCGGGCTCCGGCGCGGGCGGATCGCGGAGCGTGCTGCGCGTCTACTCGGCGAGCGGCGGCTCGATCTGGGAGGTCTCCGGCGAGCACGCGTTCGGGCGACCCGCCGTCGCCGGCGGTCTCGTGTTCCTTCCGTGGGACCAGCAGAACCTCTCGGTGCTCGATCGAGGCGGCGACGAGATCGCGCGCGTGCGCATCGGGGACGACGTCGTCGCGCACGCGTTCAGCGACCGCGGCGCCGTGTACTTCGGCGAGCGGGGCGTCTTCCGCTTCGACGAGCGCGCCGCGAGCGGCAGCCGTACGAGCGCGAGCTACTACGCGCCGACGGGGCGCGAGGACCTGCCGGGCGCGCCGCGCTTCATGCCGCAGGGTTACCGCGCGGTGCCCGCGGCCACGAGCGCGGAGAGCTCGCTCCATCTCGCGTGGCGTCCCGCGACGGGCGGCGAAGGTCTCGCGCTCGACGGCGACACGCTCTACGCGATCTTCTTCCGCGCGGTGCTCGGCATCGACGCGCGGAGCGGCGACCTGAAGTGGGCCTACGTGCACCCGCGCGACATCGTCGGGACGCGCGTCGTCTCCGGGGGCCTCTTGGTCGCGTGTCGCGGCGGCACCGTGACGTTGATCGATCGCGACAGCGGCACGGCGCCGCGCGGCGTCAGCGTCGGTCAGCCGCTCGTGTCCGCGGCGTTCACGGGCGGTGATTGGTCGCCCGGCGGCAGCGGCGATGCGTCGAGCACGCTGGGCGATCAGCTCTTGGCGCTCGCACGCGTGTCCGACGCGCGTCTCGTGCCCGCGCGTCGCTTCGCGGTCCGGCGCCTCGCGCGCCTCGATGACTCGGCCGTGACGGAGCACCTCATCGCGATCGCCGGCGATCCGGCCATCCCGCCGCAGGTGCGACAGGAAGCGGGCACCGCGCTCGCCGCGCGCACGTCGGGCATCGAGCACATGCTCGCCGCGCTCGAGCAGCACCGGAGCTTCCTCCGCAACACGAGCGGGCCTCCGGTGGGCTACATCGCGCGCGCGCTCGCGGCGGCCGGCGCTCGCGAAGGTGTGCCCGGGCTCATCGCGCACCTGCAGGACCCGAGCACGCCGGTCGAGGCGATGCCCGACATCGTGCAGGCGCTGCGCACGCTCGGCGACCGCGCCGCCGTCGAGCCCATCCGATCGTTTCTGCTCCTCTATCACGCAGAGGCTCCGGACGAGATGCTGGGCAACGCGCTCACGGTGGCCGTCGAAGCGCTCGCGCGCCTCGGAGGCGCCGACGAGCTGCCCGTGATCCGTGCGGTGGCAGAAGCGCCGTGGACGCTCTTGCCCGTACGCCAGGCAGCGCAGGTGCAGCTGGCCGCGCTCGAGCGCGCCGCCGCGACGGCCGCCGCCGCGCAGCAACCACCGCCACAGCAGGGTGGCGCCGAAGGCGGCGACACGACAGCGCCCGCGGGTGGAGGCGAGCAAGCGGGAGCCGGCGGCGAGGCGGGCGGCGAAGGCGGCGAAGGCGTCGTCATCGAAGCGGGCACCGGCCCCGCGGGCGATCCACGCGTGCTCACGGGCGCGCAGCTCGACGCGGCCTTCCTGGAGCAGCGCCCGATCCTCGTGCGCTGTCTCGGCAGCGCACCCGGCCGGCCGCTCTCCGCGCGCGTGACCTTCGTCGTCACGGGCGAGGGCGTCGTTCAACGCGTGCTCGTCCACCCCGAGTCCGTGCGCGCGTGCGTCGAGCCCATCGTGCGCGGCATGACGTTCCCCCTCGAAGGCAGCCGCACGCAGCAGTACTCGTACACGATCCGGCGCTGAGCGACCGCCGCCCGCGCGTGGTGGGGCCCGAGCGCAGCCACGCCTGCGACGAGGGCTGATCCGCCGGGCGGTCTCAGAGCCCGCGCGTCGGGCGCGGCGTAGCCGCGAGCCTACGGTGTTGTGGGCCGCGCTCGGGCCTGTTCGCGGATCCGTCCGGAATCTCGGCGTCCGCGCACGTGGCCCGAGCATTGATCCGCGGGGGACGCGAGGACCCCATGACACAGACTCGCTCCAGATCCCGTTCCCACGCGACACGGCGCGCTCTCTCGTGGGCAGCGGCGTCGCTCGCTCCGGGCGCGCTCTGCGCCGCCAGCGTCGGCGTCGCGCTCCCCGCCGAGCCCGCACGCGCGTGCTCGGCACCCGCCTGCGTCGCGAGCACGTACGTGGGCGGCGACTCGCCCGTGGTGCCCTCGACGGTCCCGGCGTTCCTGCTCGTCGGCGGGATGGCGTTCGCGAGCGGTGCCGAGCTCGTCCTGAGCCCCGACGAGGTCTCCCTCATCCGTCTCGACGACGGCGCCGCGATGCCGATCCGGGTCGAGCCCGCGACCGCCTTCGACGGCCGCGTCGGGCGCATCCTCGTGCGGCCCGAGGCGCCGCTCACGCCGGGCGCACGCTACGCGCTGACCACGCCGGACCTCTGCGCCCGCTCGCAGGGTGTCGTGCAGCCTCGGACCTCGACCGTGCTCGCGCGTGCCGAAGCACCGCTGCCGACGCGTCTCGGGACCTTGCGCGAGGACGCGGCCTACTGGACGGGCGGCAGCATCCCCGTGGCGACGTTCGACGGAAGCTGCACCCGGAGCGCTCCGATCGCGGCCAAGACGGTGGCGCTCGATCTCGACGTCGAGGCGCAGCCGTGGGCCGACGCGCTCGACCTCTCGGTCACGGTGGACGGCGAGCCGTGGTCCACGCCGAGCTTCACGGGAGGCCTCGGCCCGACCACGACGCAGCCGGTGCTCGCCGGCCCCGGGACGATCGTCTACCGGGTGTGCGACGAGGACTGGGGGCTCGCGAACGGGCCGCACACGGTCGTCATGAAAGCCACGCTGCCCGGCTCGGACGTGAGCCTGTCGAGCCCGCCGCTCGAGGTCACGATCGACTGCTCGACGGTGGATCCAGGCCCGCGGCGGGTCGACGGCGGGTTGCCTGCGACGCCCACGCCTCCGACGCGCGACGACGGTGGTGTCTCGACGATCGATCCTCGCGCGATGGATGGCGAAGGGTGCACGGTGGCGAGCGTGGGTCGAGGCGTGACGACCTCCGGCTGGGTGCTCGTCCTGGTGGGCCTGGTCGCGGCGCTCGCTCGTCGCCGACGTCTCTGACCACGGCTCGCCGCGAGCCGTGACACGCCCGAGCG
>JADZFZ010000876.1 GCA_020854145.1 Deltaproteobacteria bacterium
CTCCATCGCCGGCGGCCGCCCCGGCCCGCTCGCGATCCTGCGCGCCCATCTCGCCGCCGCCTCCGACGACGTGTACGCGGCCGCACGCGACGTCGCGGCGAAGCTGCGCCGCGAGAGCCCCGGGTACGTCGAGGCCTCGCACCTGTCCGCAGCGACCTCCTACCTGTTTCCCACCGAGCGCGACTGGGTACGCAACGACGTGGCCAGCCTCGGCACGCGCGGGCCTGGTCGGACGCGCGATCCGTCGCTGCTCCTGCTCTTCGCGATCGACGCCGCCGCCGACCTCGAGACGCTCGTCGCGGGACGCAGCCCCTACGAGCTCGTGGGTGCCGACTCGGACCCCACCGCCACGCTGCTCGACGGGCTCGGGACCGCCGCCGTCCCCTTCTTCACGAAGCTCCTCGGAGAAGCGGGGATCGCGGAATGGAAACGGGACATCGCCGAGTGTCTCTCGGCCATCGCCGACGACGGCGCGCTCACCCCGCTCCTGGCGAAGCTCGACGACAAGCAGATCGGCCCTTTCGCGCTGCAGGCCGCGCTGCGTTGGCCTCGGCGTGCGCTGCGTCTGCTGGCCCCGCTCGCGACGACACGCGGCAAAGCCGGCGATCCCGCGCGCGCCTTGCTCGACCAGATCGTGCGTGCGCACGGCTCCCATGTGGACGGCTGGGCGGCCGGCCTCCCCGACGACGCACGCAAGCTGATCGCCTCGATGCGCGCGGAGAGCGCCGTCACCGTACGCGACGCACGCGCCGACGAGCTGCCCGCGATCCTCGCGAGCCCCCCGTGGCGTGCACCGCGCACGCGTCCCGAGCCTCACGTCGTCGCGGGATTGTCGGCACTGCCCACGCCCGACCGCATGGCGTGGGCCGAAGACGAGAAGGCGGCGTGGCAGAACCTCCGCGGCAACCCCTGGTACACGTGGCAACACAAAGGGCTCTCCGGAGAGGCGCTCTGGCAAGCCGAGCTCGCGCGCCTCGGGAAGACCGCGAAGAACGACAACCGATTCGACCCCGCCTTCCTCATCGACGCACCCGCCGAGGTCGGACGTCCGTTCCTCGAACGCTGGACGGTGAGCACGTGGCACGCGGTCGGTTGGATCCAGCCCCTCGTCGCCAAGTTCGAGCTCGAGCTGCTGCCTTCGCTCCTCGCGTTCGCGGAGCACAAGCCAGTAGACGTGTTCGAAGGGCTCTTGCCCTATGCCGTGGCCAGCCTGGCACCCAAGATGGCCGACGCGCTCGTACGCCTGAAGACGATTCGCCCCATCGCGCGGCGATGGCTCCTGAGGCATCCCGAGGTCGCAGCCGTCGGATTGGTCCCCCTCGCGGTCGGCGTCGCCGGCAAAGAGCGAGACGCCGCCGAGCACGCGATCCGATTCCTCGTCGCCGAAGGCCGCGAAGCGACCGTGCGCGAGGTGGCGGACCGTTACGGGCCGCGCGCGCGCGAGGCCCTCGAGGACGTGCTCGCTTTCGATCCGCTTCAGCTGTTCCCCGCGAAGCTCCCGAAGATGCCGTCGTTCTGGTCGGCTGCGACCCTGCCGAAGCCGCTCTTGCGCAATCGGGAAGCGGCATTGCCCGAGGCCGCCGTCGAGGCGCTCGGAGAGATGCTGGCCTTCTCGACGCTCGACGCGCCGTACGCCGGGATCGAGGCAGTCCGGCAAGCCTGTGATCCCGCGAGCCTCGCGCGCTTCTCCTGGGCTCTGTTCCAGGGATGGCTGCAGTCGGGCGCGGCCAGCAAGGAGCAATGGGCCTTCACCGCGATGGGGTTCCTCGGTGACGACGAGTCTGCCCGCAAGCTCGCGGCGCTGGTCCGCGAATGGCCGGGAGAGTCGGCCCACGCCCGCGCGGTCGTCGGGCTCGACGTGCTCGCCGCCATCGGGACCGACGTGGCGCTGATGCACCTCAATCGGATCGCGGAGAAGCTGAAGTTCAAGGGGCTGCAAGACAAAGCACGCGAGAAGATCGGTGTCATCGCGGAGTCGCGCGGCATGACCCAAGAGGAGCTCGCCGATCGGCTGGCTCCCGACCTCGGGCTCGACCCGGACGGCTCGCTCACGCTCGACTTCGGGCCGCGCGCTTTCAAGGTCGGGTTCGACGAGCACCTGCACCCCTACGTGCAAGACGCCTCGGGCGCGAGGATCGGAGATCTCCCCAAGCCCGGGAAGGCCGATGACGCCGAGAAGGCCAAAGAAGCGAAGGAGCGCTGGCAGTCTCTGAAGAAGGACGCGAAGACGGCGGCCTCGACGCAGGTCATCCGTCTCGAGCTCGCGATGTGCAAGCAGAGGCGATTCACCAAGGAGGTCTTTCGCTCGTTGTTCGTCGAGCACCCGTTGCTCGCGCACGTGGTCAGGCGGCTCGTCTGGGCGACGTTCGACGAAGACGGCAACCTCCGCGACACCTTCCGTGTCGCCGAAGATCGCACCTTCGCGAACGCGTCCGACGACGCGTGGGAGATGCCCGAGGGAGCGCTCGTCGGCATCCCCCATCCGCTCGAGCTTCCGGCCGACGTCGCCGCGCGATGGGGTCAGGTCTTGGCCGACTACGAGATCCTGCAGCCCTTCGCGCAGCTCGGACGCGAGGTGTTCTCCCCGAGCGCCTCGGAACGAAGCGGAAAGGTCATCGAGCGCGTCGAGCATCGGAAGATCGCCACCGGCTCGGTGCTCGGCCTCGAGCCGCGCGGCTGGCGCCGGGGCCCCGCGCTCGATGGCGGCGTGGTGGGCTGGATGATCAAGCCGCTCGGCGACGGTCGCGAGGCGCGGCTCGACCTCGACCCCGGGCTGTTCACTGGCATGTTGTCGGA
>JADZFZ010000877.1 GCA_020854145.1 Deltaproteobacteria bacterium
ACCGCGGCTTCGACTTCGGTAGCGCCAGCATCTCCGGCTCCATCACCTACGGCCGTCGCGGGCTGCCCACCGCCCTCGCCGCCGACGGGCAGCCGATCATCACCGACGTTCGCTACACGGCAGACGGCCTGACCGAGCGCGTCACCTACGGCGACAGCGTCGGCGGCACGCGACCCCCGACCGTCGAAGAGACCGAGTACGATATCCGCCGCCGTCCGGTGCGCTCGCGCATCACGCGTCAAGCCGACCTCGATTCCACTCCCGGCACGCTCCAAGCTGTCAATCGCATCGTAG
Source organism: Deltaproteobacteria bacterium (assembly GCA_020854145.1). Taxonomy (GTDB): domain Bacteria; phylum Myxococcota_A; class Polyangia; order Polyangiales; family JADZFZ01; genus JADZFZ01. Next base: position 295 of record JADZFZ010000877.1, read on the forward strand.
ACCAAGAGCTCGTCTGGGACGTCGCCAGCAATCTGGTCGCGCTCGTAGACGACCGCGACCCGACCGAATGGCCGGCTGGATTCCGCCCCCAATCCGTCCACGTCGAGCACGACAGTCTCTATCGGGTCGTCGCCGCCCACTTCGACTACACACAAGAAGACGGCAGTCGTGCCGGCGACGACGTCGCCACCGACTACCGCGACACGATGGCCACGGTCCGCCCCATGGACCCGATGCGCACGCGCCCGGCGCCCATGCTCCCGGCGCAGCCTGCGAACCGTGTCGCGTCGCTCCGCTGGCAATACGACTGGCTCGCCAACATGACCGCATGGCACGAGCCGCGCCGCGCCGACGACGGCACGTCGTTCTACGAGCGCGAGATCGGCGAGATCACCAACGGCTCGACAGAGCCCGCTGGGCGTCCGTCCGCGCTGCGCCTCGCCACGAATCTCGACGCGTCTGCTTCTGGAACCGACCGGGGCGGCTGGCTGTCCGTCGACTATGGCGACAGTGGCAACGTCGTGGCGCTCACCGTCCGCGCCCAGTGCCACGATACAGGCGGGGACGTCTGCCAAGACATCGGCGACGACGAGACCACCACGGACCGTCGAGCCTACCTGCTCGCTCACTGCGAGTGCGCCTCCGAACAGCACTACCAGTACCGGTGGGACGAACTCAACCGATTGGTCGAAGCCCGCCGCTACGACCGCGGCGGCACTGGCACATGGGCATTCGCCGTCCGCCAGCGGTACCGCTACGACGCTGCCAACCAGCGCGTCGTCAAGGAGACGCTCGAGCCCGACGCCACCGAGCGGATCGCCCTCTACCCATTCCCTGGCGGCCTCGAGCGCCGCGGCCTCGAGCGGAGCGTGGCCGAAGATGCCTACGTCCAAGGCGACGTCACCGTCGAGGACCAGTTCGTTGTAGGGGGGGCCCGATTCGTCCGCCGGTTCGCTGCGCCTGACGAAGGCGGCCTCGATCCCGCGAACCGCGCGACGATTGCCATCACGGATCTAATCGGTAGCACGAACGCCGTCATCGACCTGAGATCGGGCGCGCTGGTGGAGACCAGCACGTTCTACCCGAACGGCGCGACGGAGACGTATCGCGCACTAGTCGAGGACGAGGCGACGGGTCCCGACTTCGCGCCGCGCGAGCCGATGGGCTTCACGGGCAAGGAGGCCGACGAGGAAGTTGGGTTGGTGTACTTCGGGGAGCGTTACCTGATTCCGCGGATTGGCCGGTGGGCCACGCCGGACCCGCTACACGTGCACGCGGTCGGCGGCGGGGAGGCCGGGAACTCGTACCACTATGTCGCTGGGAATCTGCTTCAGACGCGCGACCCGCTGGGACTGGTTCCTTGGTACGCGTCGCGCCTAGTTCCCGACTGGGACCGCATCGGCGGAGCGGCCCGCACCTGGCTGCGCGAGGCTGCTACTGGCGTCGCGGAAGGCCTGGGGGACGTTGTTCAGCAGAACCTGGAGACGGCTAGCCCGGCGGTCACCGTCGCCCGGGTCGGCCAGACGATCGCCGTCGTTGCCGAGAATCCCGGACGCGTTGCGAGTGAGGTCGCGGCGACCGCTCTTGGTGAGCGAGGCCCGCGACGGCAGTTCCGATTGATTGCGCCCATCGTCGTCGGCATCTTGACTCCCGGTCCCGCGGATGAACTGGCCGCCGTGGAGCGCGCGGCACCAAGCGCGGCACGTCGTGTAGAGAGCGCCACAGCGACAACCGTCGAGACTGCGGCCGCTTCACGTCCCGTCGCTTCGGCTGAAAGGTCTGCCGCCGGCGAGGCGCGCGCGGCGGCCCAGGCGGCGCCTCCGGCGGCGCCGCCCACGCCTCCGGCGGCTGGTGGCGGCACTGGCAGCGGCAGTGGAGGGGCAGGTTTGCCTGAAGCTCGTTCCAGGTTGCTCGGCACGATTCAGGCACGCGCGCAGCAGGTGCAGGCGCAGGCGCGCCGGGCATCTGGTTTTGCGGAGCAGGGCACACCAATCATTCTGGATGAGAACATCGCGGGTCGAGGTACAGCCGACGCTCTCCGCGCACGCGGCTACAACGTTCGGGATGTGCATGAATTGGGGCTTAGCGGAGCCGACGATCCCGACATAACGCGCCTCGCAGAATCGGTTGGCGGTCGCGTACTGACTCAGAACCGGGTTGACTTCCCAGTACACGTCCGAATCGTCACCGACGCACGCGTTCGTACGCATGTTGACTCGCTTGCGCGTGTCATTGACCGCGCGCTACACTAGACTCTATGGAGCACCACGGATCCGACGCCCGTTTGCTTGGCCACAAGTGGGCGCTCGTTGTGCGAACGCCAGCGGGCAAGCGGCGCATAGCCGAGCCCGGGATGTTTGACGAGCTCGTCGTGGACGATTGGTTGCACGTCGAATGGCTCGACGAACGCGTCTGGTGGATGCGCCTTGGCGACGCCCGAATCCAGGTGGAGATCTGCGACGACGGGATTGCCAAGGTGGATATTGTCCGCGGGTTCTACGAGCCCGTTCGCGGTGAGAGTTCGACAACCCAAGAGCCCGCAGCCACCTGATCCGCACGCAGGAGTTGGCGTTGAGGGAGTTCACCAGCGCGCGCGAGTGACCCGACGTTCGCGGCAGACGCCGTCGCGCGCACTGCGAGATGATGAGCCCGCACTCAGGTTACCCGACGCGGAGGAAAGCCAACCCGCGCCTGGACTCCACAGGCACCGTCTGGCGGAGCCCGACTTGGGCAGACCCGAGTGGCCCCAACCACTCGCAGGTTGACTTCGTGCGCAACTGCCCAGAGCCGACGGGAACGATTCGGTAGTACGTCGTCAACGTAGAGAACGCCGAATGGGACAGAAGCCCCGGTGGACGATCCCGTTGTCCCACGAGAGCGCCCTGCGCGTGCCAACAAGACCCCGGGGACGGGGATCTGCGCGTGAGGCTCGCCGAACAGCAGTTCAGCGCAGCTTCCACGCTATCGATGAGGACTGTACCGCTTCCACCGATACTGCTACTTCGCAGGCGCCCGGACCGCCTCGCACCATTCCTCCACGAGCGTCTCCAACCAGTCGGTTGGCATCGTCGCCGAGCCTGAGTTTTGCGACAACGCCAGAATCCTCGTCGCCTCTTTCACGATCGCGGATTTATCCTGGTTCGCTACAATACCCGCTTCCGACAGTGCCTCGATGCAGAACCGTCGGTAGGTCGGCAAGTTCTCCGCCAGCCACCAATCGGGAATACCCAACTCGTCTGCCGACAACAGCCCTCGAATGTGTCGCCGGCCTCCGTCGCCGCCCGTCCGAGAGCACTCATCGACCATCTCTCGTAGGTACTGCCACACGGAGATCGTGCCGGGATCAGTCCAGAGCCTCTCAAAGTGGCCCTGCAAGGCCAATCCCAGCATGTTGCTGTCGACGATGAAGCTGAAATCCGAAGGGTTCCGATGGGCGATGGAAGCCTCGCCCCCAGCAACACCAAGAATGCACTGTTGCTCGTCTCCTACGACAAACCGGAGGCGAGTCGCCGACAAGACCGCGGACATCTTGACCTGTACCCGGGTTTTCCAAAGCAACTCCAGCGCGCCAGGAACGGTGTCTGGGACCCTCGCCACGATACCGCGGTGCTCGTAGAGACCCGCACTCTCCCGGTGTTGGACGGCCTCCAGCACCATCCTCTGCTCGTCGGCCGCCGTGCTGCGCTGCATCGAGGCGCTGGTAAACAAGATTCTCCGACGCGCCGACTGAATGACAGACCTGATCTCCCGCATGTAGTCCGCGCGTCCCATCGCGTACCGGAAGGCCTTCAGAGCAGCCATGGCGCTCCGAATCTCATCCTGGACGCCCGTCAACTTGCTATCGACGCTCGTAAGGTTTTCTCGCTCTTCGCCCGAACTCGGGCAGGCGGATCCCGGCATGCCTGCTGACGAGTCGGGCGCTGGAGGAATCCGATTCATGCCGCCTCGCGAACGGGGGGAGCGATGTCGAGCGCGAGGAAGCGC
>JADZFZ010000878.1 GCA_020854145.1 Deltaproteobacteria bacterium
CGCGCGGCGCGCCGACCGCCTCGTGCGTCTCGATCACGTCGGCCTCCGCGACGCCGAAGAGGTGCTCGAGCACCGCCTCTTCGAGCGCTCCCAGCCGCAACACGGGCGCTTCGGACGCAGCCATCGACCCCGAGCGTCCGACGACCGAACTCCGAGAGTCAATCGGATTTCTGCGCTGGCTGGCGGGGGCTGCGCTCGCCCCCGCGGCCCCTCGCGGCAAAAGGGGGCTGCGCTACGTGCTTGCCCCCTCTTGCGACTCCCCTCGAAGACGGGTCCCGATTATCGCGCCGCCGCGGTGGGCTGGCGCTTTGAGCGACCGTGTGAACACTACGCGCTCGTGACCCTTCGAACGCCTCGCACCTCCGACGTGCGCGTCGTGAGCGCCGCCGGTGCGCGAAGCGCCTCGATCGACGGCCTCCTGGTCGCGGCGTGGATCGCGCTGTGCGCCGCGGGCATCGTCGGGTGCGGTGAGCGCACGGCGGTCGAGCGTGGAGAGGAGCTCTTCCGAGATCCCCGTCTCTCTCCTTCGCCGACGAGCTCGGTGTCGTGCCGCACGTGTCACACGCCCGGGCCTGCGACGGCCGACGAGATCCTCCCGGGCGGCTCGCTCGCGGGTGTCGTCGGACGGCCGACGTTCTGGGGCGGGCGGGTGCGCGACCTGCGCCAAGCCATCAACGACTGCCTCCGCTTCTTCATGCGCCACCCGTCCGAGGAGGGCCTCACGGAGACGGATCCGGATGGGCTCGACCTGCTCGCGTACCTCGAGTCGCTCGGCACCGAGCCCTCCGAGCCGGTGCCGTTCACCGTGCCGCTCGACGTGGTCGACCTCACGCCCGGCGACGCGGCGCGCGGCGAGCCCATCTACGACGCGGCTTGCCGCACGTGCCACGGAGCGCCGCACACGGGACGCGGACGTCTGGTCGCGCAGGCAGCGGTGATCCCCGAGGACACGATCACAGAGCACGCCGAGCTCGCGCGCGCCTTCACGGTCGCGAAGGTTCGCCACGCGCAGTTCTTCGGCATCGGCGGCGACATGCCGCCCTTCTCGCTCGAGGTCCTGTCGGACGAGCAGCTCTCCGACCTCGTCGCCTACCTCGGCTACTGAACCTCGCCCGGCCGCACGCGCATCCTCACGTTCGCTCCGACGTCGTCGGGAAGGCCGCCCGCGCGCTAACGTACGAGCCCACGATGTCGCGTGCTCGGACGCTCCTCGGCGTGCTCGTCCCTGCCGTCGCGTTGCTGCACGTCGCGGCGTGCGGGGACGACGACGCGGGCGCTCAGCGCATCTGCGATCCCGGGGCGACGCAACGTTGCGTGTGCGCCGATGGGATGGGCGTGCAGAGCTGCGCCGACGACGGGGAGCGATGGGACGCGTGTACGTGCGGCCCGTCGATCGATGGCGGCGGCGACCTCGATGGCGCTCCGCGAGACGACTCGGACGCGAGCACGATGGACGGAGGCGCGAGCGACGGAGACTCCTCTGCGTCCGCGCCCGACGGCGGCACGACGGACGACGCGAGCACGCTCGACGGCGCAGGCGCAGGCGGCGACGGAGGTGCGAGCGGCGACGCGGGTGCGAGCGGCGACGCGGGCGGCAGCCTCGGAGACGCCTCGATCCCACCGGGTAGCTGCGCCGCTCCGCGCGCACCCGATCACGAGACGCGCCTGACCACGACGCGCTCGTTCTACTTCACGTCGTTTCCTCGCGTGTTCGTCGCCGGCGGGACCGTCTTCGCGATCGGCCCCTACGACGGCTGGCGCAGGTGGTATCGATGGAGCGGGACCGACTGGGTGCCCGAGGACGTTCCCTGGCCTGCCGGGGTGACCGTCGCGAGCGTCGATCGTGTCGTGCGGCTCGACGACGGAACGGTCGCGCTCCTCGTCGCGACGGACCCGATGGGCTCGTGCTGGCCGTCGCCGTGCATCGCGTCGATCCTGCGCTTCGACGGCACGCGATTCGACGCACCGGTCGCATTGGATCCGGAGTGGGCCATCTGGCAGAAGGGCTTCGCGCGCACGACCGACGGTCGATGGCACGTGCTCGTGCGCGACACGGACGAGCCGTGGACGTTGCGCAGCGGCGACGCGTCGGGGTTCGGGATCGCGACCCCCGTGCCCGTGCCCGATCGCCTGCGCGGCGACTCCGGCGAGGTTGCGATGGTCGCCGTCGGCGATCGCCTCGTCGTGGCGTACGTGGACGCGCATCTCTTCCGGGTTCACCGCGCGCTCGGCGAGGACTGGAGCGCGCCCGTCGATCTGACGCCCGAATGGGCGGTCGGTGTCGCCGGGCTGCTCTTGGTCCCCGCGCGCGACGGCGGCGTCATGGTCGGCGTCACGGGCACGAGCACGAGCTACCGATTCCCGTACATGTTGCGCTCTCCCGACGGCATCGCCTTCGACGTCGGTGAGTACCTCCACGACGATCTGGGGCACGGCCTGCTCGACCTCGACGCGTCGTGCCTCGACAGCCCGGTCGCGCTGCTCCATGGCGGGTACGGCACCGGACCGCAGCTCTTCCATCGCGATGGCGCCGAGGATTGGCGTCTGGTCGAAGGTGCCGCGGGCTGGCCCAACGGAGGCGGATCGGTGGCGGTCTTGCCCGATGGTCGCGTCTTCTGGGCCTATCAGCAGAACGACGAGGCCGTGACGGAGTTCTCCGTCACGATGCGCGCAACCCGCGACTGATCGTTCGTCGCGCACGACACTTGCGGCCGACCGCCTGGACCCTGGAAGCTCCGGCGCGAGGAGCGCATGCAGCTACGACCGATCGAAGACGTCGCACACGAGATCGGGCTGGGCCCCGACGACCTCGTCCGCTACGGGCGACACATCGCCAAGATCTCGCCCGATCGGTTGCGCGCGCTCGCGTCGCGCCCGCCGTCGGGACGCATCGTGCTCGTCTCGGCGATCAACCCGACCAAGCATGGCGAAGGCAAGACGACGGTCTCGATCGGCCTCGCACAGGGGCTCCGACGGATCGGCAAGCGCGTGATGCCGGCGCTCCGCGAGCCTTCGCTCGGTCCGATCTTCGGCATCAAGGGCGGAGGCACCGGCGGCGGGCAGAGCAAGCTCGAGCCGTCGGCCACGATCAATCTCCACCTCACGGGTGACCTGCACGCGATCACGGCTGCGCACAACCTCCTCGCCTCGCTCGTCGACAACGCCGTCTACTTCCGCGCGCCCGTCGAGATCGATCACCGCCGCATCACGTGGCGCCGCGTGCTCGACATGAACGACCGATTCCTGCGCAACGTCGTGATCGGCCTCGGCGGCAAGTCGCACGGCGTGCCGCGCGAAGACGGCTTCGACATCACCGCGGCCTCCGAGGTCATGGCGATCCTCTGCCTGGCGCGCGACGTCCCCGATCTCAAGGCGCGTCTCGGCCGCGTGCTCGTCGGCTTCGATCGCGACGGCAAGCCCGTCACGGCGAAGGACCTCGGCGCGACGGGCGCCATGGCGGCGCTGCTCCGCGATGCGCTGCTGCCGAACCTCGTGCAGACGCGCGAAGGTGGGCCGGCGTTCGTGCACGGCGGACCGTTCGGCAACATCGCCCACGGTTGCTCGAGCATCGTCGCGACGCGGGCTGCCGCGGCGCTCGCCGACTACGTCGTGACCGAAGCGGGATTCGGCTTCGACCTCGGCGCCGAGAAGTTCTTCGACATCAAGTGCCGCGCCGCAGGCGTCTGGCCGCGGGCCGTCGTGCTCGTCGTCACGGCGGCGGCGCTCCGCGCGCACGGAGGCGACGTCGACCGCAAGGCGAGCGGAGACGACGCGCTGATGGCGATCGAACGGGGCCTCGCCAACCTCGACCAGCACCTCGCGAACGTCCGCAGGTTCGGCTTCGATCCCGTCATCGCGATCAACTGCTTCGCGCGCGACGACGAGGCGGAGCTCGCGACGATCGAGCGAGCCTGCGCTTCGCGCGGCGTGCCGGCGGCGCGATTCCGCGGTTTCGCGCAAGGCGGGGCCGGCGCCGAGGAGCTCGCACGGCTGGTCGTGGAGGCCGCGGATCGCCCACCCGCCGAGCCGCGATTCCTGTACGGCCTCGACGAGCCGCCGGTCGAGAAGATCCGCAAGATCGCGACGGCCGTCTACGGCGCGCGCGACGTCGAGCTCACGCGCGACGCGCGCAACGACGTGATGCGCGCGATGAACCTCGGGTACGGCGGGCTGCCGATCTGCGTCGCCAAGACGCACCTGTCGCTGTCGGACGACCCGAGCCTCGTGGGCCGACCGTCGCCGTTCGTGCTCACGGTGCGACAGGTGCGCGTGGTCGCCGGCGCGGGATACCTGCTCGCGCTGACGGGCGACATCGTCACGATGCCCGGCCTGCCCGCGAAGCCCGCGTCGTCGGCGATCGATCTGACCGACGACGGCGTCATCGTCGGCATCGAGTAGCGGGATCTACCGGCGATCGGGCGGCGGCAGGGTCATCGCCAGCGGGTCGACCGGCGGAGGCGGGCGCGTGTGCATCCCTTCGGACGGGCTCACCACCACGGAGGCGTCCTCGACGGTGGCGGGTCGCAGCTTGCGCCCCACCACCTCGAGGAACGGTCCGTCGTCGTCCTCGCCCACGACCGGAGACAGACCGAGCGCCGCGTGCTTGTCGAACCGGGCCGCCATCGTGCCCATCCGCGCGTCCGCGTAGAAGACGCCGTCCTTGTCCTGCCGGAGCGTGTCGTAACGCAGCTCTTCTTCGCTGCCGTCGGAGAGCGACAGGTAGACGTGCGTCACGGGTCGTGCGCCGCACAGCCGCACCGAGCGCACGAAGAGCGGCGTGCCGGCGACCTTGATGTACGCCCAGTTGATCGCGTTGCGCAGGACGAACCGCCCGTCCTCCGCGCGATCGATCCAGCGATGGAACGCCCGCACGATCCCCGGGTGATCCACCGGACGCCCGTCATGGAAGAACCGGCCGTCCTTGTCGAGCACGATGGTCGTCTCGCGCGAAAGGCCCGCCAACGCAGCGCTCGGATCGTTGACCACGGCCGGGTCGTAGCGCGTGGGCTCGGCGGTCCGCAAGCCCGGATCCGTCGGACGCTTGCGAGCGCTCGGGCGGCGGGCGCGCTCGGAGGCCGGCTTCTTGGGGGCGTTCGTCGGCTTCTTAGGGGGCACAGTCGAGTCGGGACACGTACGTCCCGCCTCCATCGCGGAAGGAGAGAGCCACTCGGCGTCCACCGAACGAAGCGAGCGCCGCGCCACGCGCCGTTCCGTCGGGTCCTGCCACCGTGAGCGGAGCACGGAGCGCGCCGTCGGCCGCGACGACGCGTACCCCGATCTGCACCGCCGCCTCACGGATCGCGGCGCCCGAGGGCGTCGGAGTCGCGGCCGTCGGCTGGTCGGTCGCGAACACGGCGTGGGCTTGCTCGAGGCGCACGGTCGACACCGAGAGCGGAGTGTACGCCGTTCCGGGCACGAGCGGCTCGGGAGGTCGCGCATACGCGGTCCAGGCCGAATCCAGGCGCGCCAGGCCGACCGCCGTCGTCGCCGCGCGACCGATGACCGACCAGGCGACGAGCGGACGGTCGCCCGCGAGCGCGCCCGCGACCACCGGGCGGTCGGGGGCGACCCCCGTCGAGACGATCACCCGCGACTCGCCCACCGGCCCGTCGGCTCCGAGCGCGAGCCGATGGATGGGCGAGATGCCACGTCGCGGGTCGATGAAGAGCAGCAGCGGGGGCACGGCTCCCACGACGAACGAGGGAGCCGCGGCGCCCATGCTGACGGGCGTGACGTCGCGCTCCGGGCCGGACGGCGCGAGCGCGGCATCGAGGATGGCGAGACGCAGGCGCATCGGTGTGGCCCGCCCGTCGGTCCACGCCACGGCGATGTGATCACCGATGCGCGCGAGCGCCGGCGCGAAGCGCAGATCGGCGCCCTGACCGACGGTCACGGTGCGCTCTCCGGCGCCCACGGGATCGCCGCGCCGGATCTCGCGCAGCGCGAGCCGACCCGATGCCTCCGCGTGTGCGAGCACGATGCGCCGGTCGCCGAGCGCGAGCAGCGACGGGGGCGCGGTCCGACGGTCTGCGGGCGCGTTACCGGCGAGCGCGATGCGGCGAAGCGGTGCCGGCGGACGCCCCGGCGACCACTCGGCCACGAAGACGACGTCGTGGCCGCCGTCCACGGTGTAGCCCGCGACGAGCGCTGCGCCCGCGTCCGTCACGAGGGCCGGCGGTGCCGGCGCGGCCCAGACCCGCAGCGGCGGATCGACGACCACGCACGTGCCGCTCGGCGCGGTCGAGGTCGCAGACGGCGAGGTGACGCCGGTCGGGACCGCCGCGGTCGCTCCACCCGTAGATGGAGCGCCCTCTACTGGAAGGTTCCCATCGTCGTCTCCGTCGTCGGGCAGCTCGGGCGCGGGCGTCGCGACGCTCGCCGACGGCGCCGGCGCGGGCGACTCGACGCGGCCAGGCGCTGGGTCGCGTCGTGCCGGTCGATCGGGTGGCGGAGGCTCCGATCGTCCGCACGCGACGAGCCACAACACGAAGACGATCGTCCGCACTGCGCGAGGATAGAGTCACTCAGCGAGGGTCGTCGATGACCTCGCCGGTCCACGGCGTCGGGCTGCGCCGCGTCGGCGGGGGTGGCGGCGGAGGCGGAGTCGGTCGCTCGACGGCGGGCTCGATCTCGTAGGCCGGCCGAGGCGGGCGGCGGGCGCCTGGTCGTTGCACGCGGGGACGTCCGCCGGGGTCCGTTGCCGGCGCCTCGGTCGTGGGTGCACGAACCGGGTGAGGCAAGACGGTCCCGGGGTCGGAGCTCGCGCTCGGTGGAGGTGCGATCGCGGCGGGAGCGGGCAGCGTCGGCGGCGGCACCGAGATCGCCGGTGCGCGCGGCTCGACGGGGATGGGCGCGACGAGCGCCGGACCGTCGGGCTGCAGCACGGGTGCGACCACGGGAGGCGCCACCGCCGCCGGCGGTGGAAGCGGCGCGGTGGACGTGGTGCGCTTGCGCGTTGCGAGCAGGACGCCGAGCACGACGAGCGTCGCGAGCAACATGCCCGCGCCGAGGCCGACCATCGCGAACAGCAAGCCGTTCGACGACGCGCGCGGCGCCGTCGGTGCGACCGCGGCCATGTGAGGCATCGCGGCCATCGTCGGTGCCATGACCCGTTCGGTGCTCCCCGGCTGCATGGGCTGTGGCCAGTGCCCGTGCGAGACGTGAGGACCGGGCGCGGACGGTCGGGGCTCCGCCCACGGCCCGGGCACCGACGCAGGCCCTGCCGCCGGCGGGGCGCTCGTCGCGGCGCGCGTCGAGATGGTCGGAGGGAACGACGCGGGCACGAGCGACGTCGGCAACAGCGGCATCGCGGGCGACGAGTCCATGCCGACCGTCGGCCCATAGGGGCTCACGTCGCGGCGCGCGTGAGGGTTGCTCGCGCGATCGCCCGCGGCGCCGGGCGACGGGACGGACCGAACCCCGCTCGAGATTGCGCCGTTCGGTACGGGTGGCGAGGACTTCACGGGCTCGGCGGCGCGCGTCTCGACCACCGCGGAGGGTCGCGTCTGCGGGTACGACGTGCGTCCGCGGCCGAGCAGGGACGCGAGCGTGTCGCGCACCACGGCCGCCGACGGGTACCGTCGCGCCGGGTCCTTCGCCATCAGCTGGCGCACGATCGCGTCGAGCTCGGCCGATAGCTGCACGCCGTGTGCGTTGAGCCCGAGCGGCGGCGGCGCTGCGGAGATGTGCTGCGCGATGATGACACCCGGCGACGCTCCCGAGAACGGGAGCCTTCCGGTCGCTGCCTCGAAGAGGGTCACGCCGAGGCCGTACAGATCGACGGCGAACGTCGGGCGGAAGCCCTGCAGCTGCTCCGGCGACATGTACGCGACGGAGCCGATGATCTCGTTCGACCGTGTGATGCGCTCGAGGAACGCAGCCTCCTCGGTCGCGGCCGCGAGCCCGAAGTCGAGGAGCTTCACCGGGACCGATCCGGTCGAGAGCCCGACGTTCGACGGCTTGACGTCGCGATGGACGATGCCCTCGGCATGGACGTCGACGAGCGCGTCCGCGATGCCCACCGCGATGCGGATCAGGTCGTCCTCCGGGACCGGGCCGTCGCGCTCGACACGTTGCTCCAGCGTCTCGCCGACGAGCAGATCCATCACGTAGAAGGGACCGAACGCGGCGTCCATCCCGAAGTCGGTCACCGTCGTCACGCGGTCGGACACGACGCGCGCCGCGGCGCGTGCCTCGCGGTGGAACCGTCGGACGAGCTCCTCGCTCCAGCGCTCGACGCGCAAGACCTTCATCGCGGCGCGCCGCTCGATGTGCACGTGCTCGACCAGAAACACGGCGCCCATGCCGCCGAACCCGAGCTCGTCGAGGACGCGATAACGCTCGCCGACCACGACGCCGGGCGCGATCGGTTGCGGCGTCCCGTGCGGGGCTCCGCTCGCGAATGCAGGCGCACGAGCCCCGGGCTGCGCGTGGCTCACCGGCCGATAGTAGCGGATCGTCGCGTTCCGGCGATGTCCGGATAGGGAGCGATCTATTCGCTGCCCGCCACGCAGCAGTCGAACACTGCGATGAAGCACGAGTTGTGGACCGCGAACCCCCCGAAACGCGCGCGTTCGTGCATCAGCGCGGCGTAGTGACCGTCGGAGTGGGACCAGCCCCAGACCGCGTCGGCGCCGTCGGTGAACCCGGGCCCCGCGGCGATCTCGTTGACCGTCCAGGTCTCCTGCGGGAACCCGCACGCCATGGCGCGATCCCAGGGCCAGGAGCCATCCGCGCCCACGTGGCCGCAGTCGCCGCTGCCGCCGACGTCGAGCGCGTGGCGCCGCGCCGCGCACTGGAGCCGATCGTCGACCGCGACGGCCGGCAGACCGCGTGTGGCTCGCTCGCGATTGATCGCGTCGAGCAGGTCGCGCTCTTCGGCGGTGAGGTCCGCCCCAGCGCCCGGGTCGGTGCTGCCGGCGTCGGGCGCGCCGGGCGGGGGCGGCGGTGGAGGAGGCGTGGGGGGCGTCGGCGGCGTCGGCGGCGGCGGAGGCGGCGGCGTGCGTCGATCGTCGCCTCCCGTGCCCGCATCGCGCATGGGCATCGGGTCGCCGCCCGTTCCGTCGCCATCGGCGAACTCCGGCGGCGCGAGCTCGTCGTCTTCGCCCGGCTCGTCGTCGTCGCGATCGAGCCCGTCGATGTCGCTGCCGCTGCCGCTCGTGGCCGCGGGGAAACATGCAGGCGCCGAAGCCAGGGAAACGATGGCGAGGAGCTGGAGGAGGAGGCGGTGGCGCTGCATGGTCGAGCTCGATCGAGCAACACGTGAGCCACGTGGATTCGCTGTAATTACAGACGTTTCTCTCGAAGGTGGCGGAACCGGTGGCGCGCCTCGGGACGGCCGGCGCTCCTGGCCGTCGCAGCCGGTCGGCGGGCGCGTCAGGGCAGGCAGCTCGAGATCGCGACGGTGCGGCCGACGAACATCGAGACCTCCGCGACGTTGCCGGGCCGAGCCACGTGCGCAGCGATGGCGTCGTCCGACTCGCCGAGCTCGTCGTAACGCGCGGAGGCTTCGAGGAAGAAGTGCGCGCGTTGCCAGATCACGCGCACGATCTCCACGTACTCGGTCTCGCCGCGCATGCGCGCGTAGAGCTCGGGATAGACCTCGCGCGCCCGGCGCAGATAGAGCTCGAGGAACAGCAGGGAGGCCTGCACTCCGTCGCGCGCGCGGACGCGCTCGCCCGCTGCGAGATCGCCGGCGGCAGTCACGGCCGCGAGGCCACCCGTGTACGCGTGGAGCTCGTCGACGACCTCGGTGAAGCCCGCCGCTCCCTGCTCCCCCGTCAGGTACCGAACGGCGTACCCGTCGGTCGCGTCGTCGGGGAGCATCTCGGCGATCTCGCTGCGCGCAAAGACGTGGATCCACGGCGCGTCGGGCGTGAGGTCTTCGCGCACGAAGAACGCGAAGCGGCCCTCGGACGCGTGACCGTAGCCCCATCCGTGCGTGGCGTCGTGCACCACGTCCATCGACGAGCGTGCGAGCGCCTCCGGCGACGAGGCATCGGCCCAACGCGCGATGTCGGGATCACCCCACATGTCGCGAAGCAGCGCTCGGCCCGCGGGCCACCGGCGCTCGAGCACGCCGAGCAGCAGCGCGTCCCATCGCTCGGGCTCGTAGGCCGAGACGAGATCGCCGACGGGCGCGTCGCGATCGAACGCCTCGGCGTAGCAGTCGCGCGGCGCGGTGCTCGGTGGGGGCATCGATGGCGGCGCGCGCATCCCTCCCGCATCGTCGTCCGCGCTCGCATCGGATGGCCCACCGCGCGAGCCGTCGGCCGTGCTCGGCCCCGCGTCGCGCGATGGCGCGTCGTCGGGCTCGTCGTCCCAGCCGTCGTCGCGCCCCGAGCTGTCGCGCTCCCGCTCCTCGTGGATGCCCGTGAGATCGTGATCGAGCCGTCCGCCGACCTTGCACGCAGCGAGCGCGCAGACGGTGGCGATCAGCCCGCACGCGCGCGCGTACGGACCCCTCGACCGAGCTCGGGGCTGGCGCCGAGTCATGAGCGAGCGTCGAGCAACGTGCGAGCCACGACGAGACCCAGGTGCGTGGCGCAAAACGGGCAGCTGCAATTGGTCGCCGGATGGAGCAGCCTGTGCGCTCGGAGCGTACGCTGTGCCGGACGAGCTCGATTGCCTGCGTTGTGGCGCCTGCTGCCGTCCCGGTCGCGAAGGCACGCTGCTCGTGCCGGCCGCGGACCTCGTGCGATGGCGGCGCGCAGGGCGCGACGATCTCGTCGCGTCGCTGGTCGAAGGGCACTTCGGCGAGCAGGCGTTCGCGACCCGAGACGGTGCGTGCGTGCACTTGGGCTCCGCGAGCCAGGCGAACGCGTGCTCGATCTACGAGGACCGCGGCACGACCTGCCGCGAGTTCGAGAAAGGAAGCTGGCAGTGTCTCGAGTTCCGCAGAGACCACGGCCTCGACGTCCCGACGACGAGCGCC
>JADZFZ010000879.1 GCA_020854145.1 Deltaproteobacteria bacterium
GCGGGAACACGCGCCCGCCGAGCAGCTCCATCGCCATGATCGACAACGCGAGCGGCGTGTTCGACGAGGCCGCGAACACGGCGGCGAGACCGACTCCCGCACCGAGCTCGATGGGGATCCCGAGCAGCCGAGCGAGCACGCTGCCGAGCGCCGCACCGACGAAGAAGAGCGGCGTGACCTCGCCTCCGAGGAAGCCCGAGCCCAGCGTGATTGCCGTGAAGAGCAGCTTCAGCGCGAAGGCGTACACCGGCAGGCTCGGATCCTCGAACGCGCGCACGATCGTCGGCACCCCGAGGCCGAGGTAGTCGCTCGTGCCGACGAGCTTCCACAGGCCCACCACCACGACGCCGCCGACGAGCATCCGCAGCGGCAGCCGCGGCACGTGTCGCTCGCCCTGCCGCTTGAGGAAGTGGGTCAGCTCGATGAACAGCGTCGTGACGAGCGCGACGGCCGCGGCGAACGCGAGCCACTTCGCGAGCAGGAGCGGCGTCAGCGGCACCTCGGGCGCAGCCGGATAGTGCGTGTGGCCGATCCCGAGCGCGCGCGTCGTCATGTCGCCCACCACCGACGCGACGAGCGCCGGCACGAGCGCGCCGTACTCGATGCGACCGAGCACGACGAGCTCGAGCCCGAAGACGGCGCCGGCGATCGGCGTTCCGAAGACGGATCCGAAGCCGCCCGCCACGCCCGCCGCGAGGAGCTGCCGGCGCACGCGCTTGCTCACGCGCAGACGGTGAGCGACCCAATCGGTGAGGCTCGCGCCCATCTGCACCGCCGTGCCTTCGCGGCCGGCGCTGCCGCCGAAGACGTGCGTGAGCACCGTGCCCACGAGCACCATCGGCGCCATGCGCAGCGGGATCTCGGGCCCTTGATCGTGAATGGTGTCGATGACGAGGTTGTTGCCCGCCTCGATGGACCGCCCGAAACGCTCGTAGACGAGCCCGATGACGAGACCCGCGACGGGCAACGCGTAGACGATCACCTCGTGCGTCGTGCGCAGCGCGGTCGCCTCTTCGAGAAGCCAGAGGAACAGCGCCGACGCACCTCCGCACAGCACGCCGACCAGCGACCCGAGCAGGATCCACTGGCCGAGCACCGTGAGCCGATCGCGAATCTCGGAGTGGGTCACGTGGCTTCTCCTGGCTTCGGCACCGGAGGGCTCACGTGAGCTCCTACGGCGCCCTCGTGGGCGGCAACGTAGGAGTCATTGGCGGTCGCAATCGGCCGCGGGTATCGGCGGACTCCACCGCCATCGTGGTCGGACGCGTCGACCGTGTCGCTGGGTGGCTCCGGCTGTCAAGCCGCCTCGAGCACGCCCTCCAGCGCTCGAAATGCGGTCCTACGGAGCTCGGAGCGGCCGCAGCTCGAGATCGATCCGCGGCACGCGTCGGAGATCCGGAGGCAAGTCTCGTTCGTAGGCCCGCACGAGCGGCGAGCCCTCGTCCTCGCCGCGCTCGCCCGCGAAGGCTCGCTTCGCGCCTGGAGGAGGGTCGCCGTGCGGACGTCGCGGATGCGTCGGTGTGTCTTCGTCTCGGTCGTCTTGCTGGGCCTGTCGGCATGCGGCGACGACGGTCCGTCGATGACGCCCGTGCCGCCTCCTGCTCCGCCGCCCGACGCCGGCGGCCTCGGTCCGGTACCGCCTCCGACGGCCGAAGTCCCCGAGCCGAGCGCACCCGCGCCTCCGGTGATCCCGTGGCTCGAAGCAGGCCGACCCGACGTCGCGGCGCCTGCTCCGCCGGAGCTCGGACCGTGCCCGGAGGGATGGCGCCGCATCGAGAGCGCGACGGGGATCGCCCACTGCGATCCGTGGCCGGAAGCCGGGCACGCACGCTGCGCACGCGACGACGAGACGATGCTGCCGGGCGACCCCGCGTGCCGGCGCATCGGATCCGCCTGTCCTGCGGGCGATTTCGCGACCGACTTTCCCGCGGGCAGCACGGTCGTGCACGTCAGGCCGAGCGCCGAGCCCGACGGCGACGGCACCCCCGAGCGCCCCTTCGCGACCATCGAGGCAGCCATCGCGGGCTCACCCCAACGCGCCATCCTCGCGCTCGCGAAAGGCACCTATCGCGAGGCGGTGCGCCTCAACGGCGGCCGCGTGCTCTGGGGTGCGTGCGTCGCGGAGACCGTGCTCTCCGTGACGGATGCGAGCGCGGCCGGAGACGGGGTCGTGACGGTGACGGGCCGCAACGTCGGCGTGCGCAACCTGCAGATCGCCGACAGCGGACGCGTGGGGATCAACCTCCGGGGCACGGGCGCGTCGGGGGTGATCGAGGACGTGCTCGTCGCGCGCACTACGATCGCCGGCGTGCTCGCGAGCGACGGCGCGTCGTTCACGATGTCGCGCTCGCTGGTGCGCGAGGTCGGCCTCGGCACGGCGACCACCGGAGATCGCGGCGTTCACTTGCAGGCAGGCGCGACCGGCGAGCTGTCCTCGGTCGTCATCGACGGGACCGTCGGGCGCGGCATCTCCGTGGCCAGCGACGGCACGATCCTGCGCGCCACCGACGTCGCCGTGGTGCGCACGGCCAAGCCGCCGCGGTCGTACGCGGACGCCGTGCTCGCCGCGCTCGGGGGCACGATCGAGCTGTCGCGTGTCGTGGTCGACGATCTGGACACCAACGCGATCCGTGCCGAAGGCGCGGGCTCGCGCGTGACGGCGACCGACGTGCTCGTGCGCGGCGCCGGTGCGTCGGACCGCTCGGAGATGGACTCGGCCGTCACGGCCTTGATGGCCGGGCAGGTGTCGCTCGAGCGCGCGGCCGTCGTCGGCTTCGGAGAGATCGGCGTCACTGCGTTCGGTGAGGGATCGACCGTGTCGCTCGCGGACGTGCTCGTGAGCGGGCGCGGGGACGAGGGCGCGGTCGTCGGCACCGGCCTCTACGTGGGCTTCGTCGGATCGATGAGCGCCTCGCGCGTGGCCGTCGAGAACGTGCGGGACTTCGCGGTGGGCGTGGACGAGCCGGGCAGCCGCTTCGACGGGACCGACGTCATCGTGCGCGACGTGGCGCGCGTGGACGGCGCGATGGGAACGGTCGGGGTGCAGCTGACCAACGGCGCGGCCGCCGTGCTGACGCGCGTGTCGATCGAGCGTGCCGCGGAAGAGGCCGCGGTGTCACACGGCGCGGGAACGACCCTCGAGCTCCGCGACCTGCGCGTCGCCGAGACCGACGCACGACTGAGCAGCGCCCTGCGCATCGAGGAGCTCGGCACGATGACCGTCGAGCGCGCGGTGCTCGAGGAGGTGCGCTACGTCGGCGTCTCGGTCGCCCATTGGTAGATCCTTCTATCTCCACTCCGCCACGGGCGCGGAGAGCAAGAGAGCAAGACCCCCTTTCAAACCGTGCATGCGGATTTCCCGCACACGGCTTACCGGTGGTCTCTCGAGACACGGCA
>JADZFZ010000880.1 GCA_020854145.1 Deltaproteobacteria bacterium
CGAGAAGGGTAAAGGGCAGCGCCAGCTCGTCCGGTTCGGCTACCACCCTCTCCCGGCGCAGACCATCGTCGACGGCAACATCATGTCGACGGGCGAGGTCGTCGAAGGCCTGAACCGGCTCTTCCACGACCTCAAGATCAAGGACCGCGAGATCGCGCTGTCCGTGAGCGGGCATTCGGTGATCATCAAGAAGATCACGATGCCACTGATGACTCCGGCCGAGCTGCGCGAGCAGATCCCCTGGGAGGCGGAGCAGCACATCCCCTTCGACATCAAGGACGTCCAAGTCGACTACGAGGTCGTCCGGCGCCGCCAGGACCAGGGCCAGATGGACGTCCTGCTCGTGGCGGCCAAGAAGGAAGAGATTCACGACCTCACGTCGCTCGCGGTCGACGCGAAGCTCCGCGTGCGCGTCGTCGACATCGACGCGTTCGCTCTCCAGAACTGCTTCGAGCTCAACTACGGCCTGCCGCAGGGTAAGGTCGTCGCGCTCCTGAACGTCGGCGCGTCGCTCACGACCCTCAACGTCATCTCGGACGGCACGAGCGGCTTCACGCGCGACATCACCAACGGCGGCAACGCGATCACCGAAGAGATCCAGAAGCAGCTCGGGATCTCCCACGACGAGGCCGAGGCCTACAAGGTCGGCGGAGAAGGAACGGGCATCGTGCCCGCCGAGGTCGCCCGCGTGATCCAGGGCGCGGTCGAGTCGCTCGCCGGTGAGATCCAGCGATCGCTGGACTTCTACCTCGCGACCAGCGGTGACCGCGCCATCGACCACATCTTCGTGGCCGGAGGCACCGCCAACATCCACGCTCTCCTCGAGGCGATCGGGTCGCGCGCGCGTGTGCCGGTCGAGGCGCTCGATCCGCTGCGGCAGATTCCCCCCGACACGAAGCAGGTCAATCCGAACGCGCTCCGAGGGCGAATCGCCCAATCGGTCGTGGCTCTCGGCCTCGCGCTCCGGAAGGACCGGGAGAAGGCGTCATGATCCGCATCAACCTCCTACCCGTACGGCAGGAGAAGCAAGCCGCCGCGGGGCGGACCTGGATCGCCGTCTTCGCCGTCGCGGTGCTCCTCGAAGCCATCGTCGTGTTCGTGGTCGACACCAGCGCGCGCGCGTCACTCGAGGAGAAGACCAACCGAAACGCCGCGGTTCGTGCGCAGATCGACCAGATCAATCGGCAGACCGCCGACCTCGAGCAGATCCGCGCCCGCCTCGAACGGAGCCAACAGCTCGAGGCGGTCGTGAATCGCCTGCAACGCGCACGGACGGGCCCCACCCGCGTGCTGCTCGAGCTCGCCCGGATCCTCTCCGCCGGCCGCGGCCCTTCGATCGACCCCGCACGGCTCGAGGAGATCCGCCGCCAGAACCCATTGGCGGGCTTCAATGCCGGCTGGAATCACACGCGCCTCTGGATGACGGAGTTCCGCGAGGAGAATCGTGAGATCCGAATGGTGGGCCTCGGTCGCACCAACGAGGACGTGGCCGAGCTGCTCCACCGGCTCGAGCTCTCCGACTACTTCTACGACGTCGCTCTGACGAAGACGGAGGAAGAGGCAGAAGAGATCTCCGGCCAGAACTTCATCAAGTTCGAGCTGACGGCGAAGGTGAGGTACTGATGGCACCCCCTGCCGGAGCCGCCGACGACAAGAGCCTCGGCGCAGCGTTCAATCGGCTCCCCGGCCCGCAGAAGGTGGCGATCCTCCTGGTCGTCGTCGTGGTGCTGGGGCTGGCCTACTACTTCGCCGTCTACATGGGCTTGTCCGGAGAGATCGAGCAAGCCGACCAGCAATTCACCACGCTTCAAGGCGAGCTGCGGACGGCGCAGGAGCGACAGGCGCAGTACATCTCGCAACGCGAGGAGCTGCTCCGCCGAGGCCCCATCGATCGCGAGAATCTGCGCGTGCTGCCGGAGCGCGGCGAGATCGCCACCTTCCTGCAGGACCTCAACCGCCTCGCCGAGCTGTCCGGCCTCCGGATCCAGCTCGTCGAGCCGCAGGCCGAGGCCGTCGAAGAGTTCATCGTGCGAATGCCGGTGCAGCTCGAGGTGCGCGGACGTTATCTCCACGTCGTGAAGTTCTTCTGGCAGGTGAGCCGGCTCGACCGCGCCATCAGCATGGAGAACATCGAGATGAAGGAGCCGGAGTTCGAGGGTGAGGACACCGTCGTGATCGTTCGTGTCCTCGCGACCACCTTCCGCCGTGCCCCTCAGGAAGAGCCCATCCCGTCCACTCCTCAAGGCGCGCCGGGCGCACCACCACCCGCGGGATGAACGCCATGAGACACCAACTCAGCATCGTTGCGATCACCGCGCTCCTGGGGATCGCCACTGGCTGCGACGACGAGCAACCGATCACGGTCGGCGCGCCGCCTCCGACACCCCCGCCCGTTCCCGCCGGCGCGCCGCCGAGCGGCGCCGACGGCGGCATGGAGGAAGAGGATGCCGGCGAGCTGCGAATCGACGCCGGCCCCATCTTCGACGACATGTTCGTCGAGTCCGAGCAGAACCGGGATCCCTTCCGCAACTTCGCCAAGCTCTACATCAAGCGAGTCGCGGCAGCGGTGGTCCCGGCGCGCAACGTCATCATGTCGGGTCTCTCGGTCGATCAGATGCGCCTGATGGCAATCATCTCCGGAGTGACCAGCCCGATGGCGATGATCGTCGACCAAACGGGTCTGGGCCATTTCGTCCGCCGCGGTGACTACATCGGCCAAGCCGAGATCGTCCAGACCGGCGGCGAAGACGGCCTTCAGATGCAGGTCAACTGGCGCATCGAGCGCATTCGCGCGGACGAGGTCGTGCTCGTTCGGGAGGATCCCAACAACCCGAGCTCCGTGGTCACTCGCGTGCTCGCGTTGTACCCGGAAGGGGATCCGGCTCGGGGCACGGGTTGGTCCGGTGGGTACATCCCGTCGGCGCCGGTACCGGGCGCGCCCGGTGTGCCAGGTGCACCGGGCGGTGTTCCTCCGGGCGGCTTCACGCAACCAGGCACGGTGCCTCCGGGTGGCTACGTCACCCCGGGTGCTCCGCCACCCGCACCCCTTCCAGGTGGGTCGGGACCCGTCCCCGCCCCGATTCCCCAGCAGCCCGCCGCTCCGGCGCCCACGGGTGCGCAACAAGCACCTTCGGGCGGCGCAGGTGGCGTCTACACGATTCCCGTGATCACCCCGGCTGCTCCCGGCGCTCCCGCAACCCCCTGACGCCCGCGGACAGACGTGCAGTCGGCGCCCTCTGCACACGAGAGGCGTCCGGGAGCACGTCTGCTCGCGACACGACAGCCCCAGTGAAGGTGATTGCAGCTTTTTTGTGGCGCTCGGCAGACTGCCCTAGAGTGCGATCGGACCCACAGAGGTCCGAGGAGATTCGCGACATGGCCAAAGCCGGTCCGACAGCGTGCGTCCTGCTGGCTTACACGCTCCTGACGTTTCCCATCGTGGCGTTCGCCCAATCGGCGCAGCACCGCGTGGACGATCTGCGCATCCGTCCTGCGGACGAGCAGCCGGGGGCCGTCGACGTGGTGGTGGAAGGCAGCAGCGGAACACCGCGCTACACGGTGCGAGCGCTCGGTGGAGGCCGCCGCCTTCTCGTCGAGATGGAGGGAAGCCTCCTGCGGGGCGCGGAGCAGATGGCGGCCGGCTCGGGGGCGGTCACGAGCGCCCGGGCGACGGCCTCGGTCGTCGGCGTCCGCATCGAGATCCGTCTCGCCGAGGAAGCGACCTATCGGGTCCGCGCTCGCGGCTCGTCGCTTCGAATCCGGGTGGCGCCCGCGAACGCCGCGGAGGAGCCGTCGTCGAGCGATGGGCAATCCGCCGCCGACGAGCAATCCGAGGCACGGCCCTCGCCCCGCGCCGAGGCAGAGACGGCTTCCGCCTCCGCTCCTGGCGAAGCCGAGGGGACCATCGCGGTAGAGCGCGTGGGGTTCCGGGGCGAAGACGGTCGGGACCAGATCGTGATCGAGATGAGCCAGGCAACCGGGTTTCGACTCGTGCCCGGCACGGAAGGTCGGCGTCTCGAGCTCCGCAGCGCCGAGCTGCCGGAGGATCTCGTCAGGACGTATTTCCCGCCGCGCGGTCGGACGCGAATCCTCCGCGCGGTGCGCGCGGGTGTGACCGGCGGCCGAGTGTTCTTCGAGGCCCAGACCGTGGGGGAGGACACTCCCGCTCCGACGGCGATCCGTCGTGGGACTACCATCGTGTGGAGCTTCCCGACGGAGGTCGGCGTTCGCCCCGAGCTCGCGGTTCGTCGCGGACGAACGATCCAGCGCGAGCCTTCCGCCGTGGAGACCGAGGCCGACGAGGTCGCGGCGTTCCTCACGGACGTGCCGCTCCAGGTGCGTGCACGCGGTCGGCGCCGCTACAGCGGTCGCAGGGTCGATCTCGATTTCCGAGAAGCCGACATCCACAACATCCTGAGGCTTCTGTCCGAGGTCGGGCGGGTCAACATCGTCACCGGCGACGATGTCGACGGCACGGTCACGATCCGCATGCGGAACGTGCCCTGGGATCAGGCGCTCGACGTGATCCTGCAGGCCAAGGGCCTGGGCATGGTGCGGACGGGCAACGTCATTCGCGTCGCGCCGCTGACCACGCTGGAGAAGGAGCGCGAGATGGCCATCGCGCGCCGCAAGCAGCAAGTGCAGCTCGCGCCCATCGAGACTCGATTGATCCCCGTCTCGTACGCCACGGCCGAAGAGCTGTCGCCACGCGTCCGTGAGCTGCTCTCCGCACGAGGCTCGGTCTCGGTCGACGGGCGAACGAACGTGATGATCGTTCGCGACGTGGCCGAGAGCCTCGACGACGTCGAGGAGCTCGTGAGGAGCCTGGACACCCAGACTCCGCAGGTGCTGATCGAAGCCCGAATCGTGGAAGCCACGTCCACGTATCTGCACGACGTCGGCATCCAGTGGGGTGGCGACTTCTCGGTCGGCACTGCCACCGGCAACCCCACGGGTCTGGCATTCCCGTCGAGCATCAGCCTGGCTGGCGGTGCGTACGACTCCCAGACTCCCACTCAGGGTCTGTCACCTTTCACCGACACGGTGCCAGTCCCCAACTTCGCGGTGAACCTGCCTGCGGCAGCCGGTCTCGGCAGCGGTGGAGTCATCGGCCTCTCGCTCGGCAGCATCGCCAACACCGTCAATCTCGGTGCCCGATTGTCCGCGGCGGAGGCGGAAGGCACCGTGCGGATCATCTCGAGCCCGCGGATCCTGACGCTCGACAACCGAGAAGCCCACATCGCGCAAGGCACGTTGATCCCCTACTCACAGATCAGCGCGCAGGGCGTTCAGACGGCCTTCCAGGAAGCCAAGCTCGAGCTGAACGTCCGGCCGCACGTCACCAGCGACGGCAGCGTGGCGATGCACGTGAAGATCACGCGGGACGAGCCGGACTTCAACCGCACGGGTGCTCGTGGCGATCCGACCATCCTCAAGCGCGAGGCCGAGACCGACTTGCTGGTTCCGGACGGTCACACGGCGGTCATCGGTGGTATCTACACACGCAACACCGGTCGCGACGTCTCGCGTGTCCCGTTCTTCGGAGACATCCCGATTCTCGGAGTCCTCTTCCAGCGACGTCGTGTGCGAGACGACCGGAACGAGCTGCTGATCTTCATCACGCCGCGCATCATCAACCGCGC
>JADZFZ010000881.1 GCA_020854145.1 Deltaproteobacteria bacterium
ACGTCGTCGGGGCGATGCGCGACGACGACGAGGTGACCTACCCGATCACCGGGTTCGACCTCGGATCACTCTCCATGCGGGCAGTCCTGCTCGCCTAGCCGCGATCACGCCGACGCGGCGCGGTCCTTCTCGGACACGTCGAGCGCGGCGTCGGCGCCTTCGGTCGCCTCGGCTTCGTCCACGCTCGCCGCGGCAGCCCACGTGCCGCTCGCCGCATCGAGCGCCGGGACGGGCGCCACGCGTGCGAGCACGTCGAGCAGGCGCGCGACGAGCGGGCCGAGCGTGCCCGCGTCGATCGCGCTGACAGCGATCGCGTCGTGCTGTCGAGCCAGAGCGGCGACGACCGGCGGCAGCGCGCGGTCGATCTTGTTGAGCACCCGGATGCGCGGCGTCGCTTCGAGGCCGAGCTCGACGAGCACGCGCTCGGTCGCCTCGACGTGGTCGTCGACGGACGGATCGCTCGCGTCGAGCACGTGGATCAAGACGTCGGCAGTTCCCGCTTCCTCGAACGTGGCACGAAACGCCGCGAAGAGGTGCTCGGGCATGTCGCGCACGAACCCGACCGTGTCGGTGACCACCACCTGACGTGCGACCCGCCCCTCCGCCCGCAACCTCGCGCGGCGCGAGCGCGTGTCGAGCGTCGCGAACAGGAGATCCTCGCGGTGCAGATCGGCGCCCGTGAGCGCCGCGACGAGCGTGCTCTTGCCCGCGTTGGTGTAGCCGACGACCGCGACGGTCGCCTCGGTGCCCGCGTCGCGGCGGCGCCTCCGCTGACGCCGCTGACGCGCGAGCTCCTCGAGCTGTCCTTCGAGGGCGTGCACACGCTCTCGGGCGCGACGCCGGCCGATCTCGAGCTTCGTCTCGCCGGGCCCGCGACCGCCTATCCCACCGGTCAAGCGCGAGAGCGCGTCGTCCTTCAACGCGAGACGCGGAAGCAGGTACTTCATCTGTGCGAGCTCGACCTGCAGCTTGCCGTCCCTCGACTCGGCGCGCTGCGCGAAGATGTCGAGGATCAGCTGCGATCGATCGAGCACGCGCAGATCGGTCGCTTCTTCGATCGCCGCGGCCTGCTTCGGCGCGAGCTCGCGATCGAAGATCAGCACCTCGACGTCGAGCTGCATCGCCCGGAGCATCACCTCCTCGAGCTTGCCCTTGCCGAGGATGTACCGCGGGTCGATCGCATCGCGGACCTGGACGATCGTGTCGGCCACGCCCACGCCGGCGCTGCGAGCGAGCTCGCACAGCTCGCGCATCGACTCCTCGGCCCCGCCCGCGTGCATCTTGTCGCAGACGTGCACGAGGATCGCGCGCCCGTCCTTGCCGCGGACGCCGTCCCGTCCGAGGCGCGCGAACTCCTCCTGCAACGCGCGCACGAGCGCCTGCGGATCGATCGTCAGTCGCGACAGCGGCACCGGAGTGAGCTTGCGAAAGGGTTCCCCCGCGCCGTCGCCGGGCATCACGTGCGCGACGTGCACGAGCCCGGGCTGCCCGTCCTCGAGCACCTCGAGCGCCGCGACGAGGTCGAGCCGCAGACGCGTGAGGTCCACCAGGTCGTCCTTCGTGAGCGGCTCGCCGCGAAGGTGGGTGTGGATCAGGCGCAGCCCGCGGAAGCGCCCCGACGCCGCGCGGAGTCGCCCCAGATCGGGAAGCATCAGCTTGTGCGCGTCGCCCACCACCACGTAGTCGACGTGCCCGCTGCGATGGACGAGCGCACCCACTTGCCGGCCGGTCGCGCGCGCCGCCTCGCAGAGCGATCGAGCGAGCTCGGGCGTGACGACGACACGTGGATCGACCCGGCGGCGATAGATGCGTTCGAGGGCCCGAAGCTGACTCGCGGAGAGGCCGGTCTTGTTCCCGAAGACGTCGATGGATCGTGCCTACCCCACTCGCACGATCGCCGTCAATCGATTCGACGCCGCGAGACAGGGGCGCTCGGAACGCCGTGCGGGGGAACCGGTGCCCCGCCAATCACTCGGGCAGGCGCAGCGTCTGGATGGCGGGCGCGTCGCCGACGAAGGGATCGCGTGCGCCGCTCTGCGTCGCCGCCACGACACCCACCGTGGCGCCGACGACCACGACGCCGACGGCCGTCCAGAACCACCACTGCGTCAGCACGCCGCCGCCGCCGGTCCCGTCGTCGTCGCGCCGCGTGCCCGTCGTGCCGCGGTCGCTCCGCGGCAGCAACGCGGCCAGCTCGATCGTGACCTCTTCGCGCGCACCCTCCGCGAGGCGCACCTCGCGCGCGATCGGCGTCGCGCCTGCGCGAGCGATCACCTCCACCGTGCGTTGACCAGGGTCGACGTCCAATGGCTGCCCGAGCGTCGCGAGATCGATGGGTGTCCCGTCGAGCCGAACCTCGCGAGGGCGGCCTCCGGTCACGTTCACCACCAGATGCGCGATGCGCGGCTCGAGCGCGCGGAGCGCGGCCTCGGCAGCAGGCACCTGGGCTCGAGCCGCATCGTCGGAGGCTGTCGCGAGGAAACGCCGCAAGCTCGCCCGCGCGGCGACGAAGCGACGCGTCTCGGCCTGCGCCGTGCCGAGCGCGAAGTGCAGCAGCGGCGCTTCGCGGAGCGCCAGCGCCCGCTCGAAGGTCGTGCGCGCTTCCTCCCAGCGACCCTGCTCGCCGAGCCGCCGACCCTCTTGGTAGAGCTCGCGTGCACGAACGGTGGGGTCTCCCGCGGGCTGCTGCGCGCGCACGCTCGAGGCCGTCGCCGCGCATGCGAGCGCCGCCAGGCACGCGAGCGCGATGACGGGCGCGAAGGACGAGGGAGAAGAAGACGAACCGACGCGGGTGGGGATCGATCGCACGTGCCTCTCAGAAGCCAGGGCTCGGGGGAAGCTGGGGCCCGGGCCTGCTCGGCGCGAGCGGCGCCACGAGCGGCGCCGTGCGCCCGGGTCCTCGGCCGTCGCGTCCCCGTCGCGCACGGTCGCGCGCCGCGGTCGTGGCCGCGACGTCGGGGCTCGCAGGGGTCGGCGGCGGTGCTGGCTGCGCGACGCCGCTCGGAACACGCACGGGGGGGTTGGTCGCGACCGGAGCGACGCGCGTTGCCGGTGCCGGCGCGGGCGCGGGTGCCGGAGGCGGCGAGGCGGTCGGTGAGCTCGGTACGTTCGCCGCAGCGACACGCGGTGCGACGGCGGGTGCCGGTGCCGGCACCACGGGGACGACGCGCGGCGAGACCGCAGGGGGCGACGTCGTCGCGACGTGCGTGACCGAGCTCGTCACGAGCGGTGCGGTGGGAAGCGCCGTCCTCGCGCTCGCCGGCGGTGGCGGGGCAGGCGTGGGCGCGATCACGGCCGATGCTTCTGGTGAAGGCGGCGGCGAGCGGCGCGTGACCGCGGAGGGAGGAGCCTCGGCCGACGGCGCGGGATCGTCTCCGCGTGCGACGAAGAAGGCGATGGCCCCGCCGCCGATGGCGGCCGCCGTCACCGCCGCGCCGAGGAGCATCCCGCGCACGGGCGAGGACGACCGCGGCAACGCAACTGACGACGTCGGCTTGGCGGTCGGCCGCGCCGGCGCGAGCTCGGGGCGACGGGGACGCTCCGCCGCGCCCGCGGCGACGATGGGCTCGGTGCTGTGCACCACCGAGACCTCGGGGCACCGCGGAGGCACGGGCATCCCGCGCCGCACGAGCCACCCGCCGAGCTCCGCGGCGAAGACGTCCGCCGACGCGTAGCGTTCGTCGAGATCGCGCCTCAGGGCGCGCATCACCAGCGCGGAGAGCTCCGCGTCCACCTCGGGCGCGACGCTCGAGAGCGGCTTGGCCTCTTGCGTGAGGATGCTGGCGACGAGCGTGTTGTAGTTGTCGCCGTCGAACGGGAGCTGACCCGACAGCGCCTCGTACATGATCACGCCGACAGCCCACAGGTCGGCGCGCCCATCGACGTCGCGTCCTCGGGCCTGCTCGGGCGGCATGTAGATCGGCGTGCCGACGACCATCCCCGTGCGCGTCATGCGCGTCTGTCGGTCGATCGTCGTCATCTTCGAGACGCCGAAGTCGACGATCTTCGGGGTCGTCGAGCCATCGGGATCGACGGACAAGAAGATGTTCTCCGGCTTCAGATCCCGATGGACGATCTGGTTCGTGTGCGCGACCGAGAGCGCGGCGAGCACGGGGAGCAGGACACCGAGCAGCTCGTCGGGCGCGAGACGTCCGCGTCGCTGCATGATCCGCTCGAGGCTCTCGCCCTCCATCAGCTCCATCACGATGAAGGGGCTGCCATCGTCGAGCGCGCCGAGGTCGAACACCGAGACGATGTTCCG
>JADZFZ010000882.1 GCA_020854145.1 Deltaproteobacteria bacterium
GCGGGATAGACACGCCGCGGCGTGGTGTCGGATGGGCCCACGCGCCAGATCTGACGTAGGTGCCCCCACTCCGCCTCGAACACGATCGAGCCGTCGGGCGCGTACGACGGCGACCACAACGACTCGTTCTCGCCGGGCGCGAGCGGCGCGGGAGGCACGTCGTGCCGTGCGACGACGCGGAAGCCGGTGCCGTCGAGGGCGACCTCGCACACGTCGTTGGAGGCGTAGACCTCGTGCGAGCAGAGGAACACGACGCGGGACTCGTCGGGCGACCAGCGCGGCATGTTGTTGAATGGGTACGGGCTCTCGCGCGTGAGGACGATGCCACGCTCCCATCCGTCGGCGCTGCGGTGGACCTCGATCAGGTCGCGCGGGTGATCGGCCGCGTTGTCGCCCGAGACGATCCGCGTGCCCGTCGAGTC
This sequence comes from Deltaproteobacteria bacterium, assembly GCA_020854145.1. Taxonomy (GTDB): domain Bacteria; phylum Myxococcota_A; class Polyangia; order Polyangiales; family JADZFZ01; genus JADZFZ01. The sequence goes on from JADZFZ010000882.1 coordinate 423, forward strand.
GACGACGGGGTACTCCGAGTGGAGCCAGCCGGCCTCCATCCAGAGGTAGACCGCTTCTGCGCGCGACGCGTCGCCGGCGGGCATCACGTAGATGCACGACCAGTCGATGCAGTCGCCGCGCGCCGCGGAGAGGACGAGCCACTGTCCGTTCGGCGACGGGTTCAGGTAACGGTCGTCGGTGCGCACGACGGTTCCGAGCTCGGCGTCGAGCTCGGCGCTCACGTCGCGCGGCTCGCCACCCGGCGTGACCGGCATCCGGTACACGAGCTCCGTGCTGCTGCCGCCGGGGATCACGAGCTGTCGCACGAAGTCGACGAAGAGCTCCTCCGGAGGGCCCGCGTCGAGGTCGGGTCCGGCGTCGCCGTCCGCATCCGGGCCCGCGTCGTCGGGCGGAGGGGTCGCGTCGCCGTCGAGCTCCGCGTCGCGCGGCGAGGGTCCGAGGTCGTCGGGGGCGCTCGTCTCCGACGACGCATCGAACGGCGCGGATCCATCGATGGGTAGCGCGTTGCCCGTCCAGTCCGGCAGCGCCGCCCCGGCGACGTCGATCGGCGGGCACGTCGGAGCGCACGTCTCGTCGAGCACGACTCGGAGCTCCTTGACGTGGCCGCGGACGAAGCCGGTACGCACCGTGCGCGACAGAGCCGCTCCTCCGCTCGGGGGCGCGGCGTCGACGACGACGGTCACCGGAGAGAGCGCGTCGTCCGCGGGCACGAGCGCCACGAGCACGGGGCGGGTGAGCCCGAGGCTGCCCGTGGCGGTCTTCGTGCGCCCGGTGGGGCCGGTGACGGAGATCCGGACGACGTCGAGCTCGGCCGGCACCGCGAGCGTCGTGTCGATCACGACCATGAGCTGCGTTCGTGGGTCGTCCGCGCAGGCCGCCGTGACGATCGCCAGCGTGACGCTCGCGGCGATCCGTCGCGCGTGGCGCGCAGGGATCACGGGGGCCCGCAGTCGTTGATCCAGGTGTACTGCCCTTCGACGTAGTCGACGTCGAGCTGCATGAGCAGCTGGCCGTCGGGATCGAAGACGTCGATGGTCGGAGCGGGCGGCGAGGTCGGCGAGCCACGCAGCGCGAGGACGTGACCGCTCGGCAGCACGCACGGCTGGGACAGGTCCTCGTCGAACGGGCCGAGCACGCGCTCCGGCTCGTCGGCGCCGGGTCGCAGGCGCCACAGCTGCCGCCCGGTCCATGCCGCCGCGAACAGGATGCTGCCGTCGGGCTCGTAGCGCGGAGAGTCGAGCGAAGAGGTGTCCTCGGCCAGCACGCCGGAGGGCGGCCGATCGGGAGCGAGGACCTCGCGGTAGCCGGTCCCGTCGATCGCGATCTCGCAGATCCGGTCGAACGAGTAGAGCTCGGTCGAGCAGCTGAAGACCACGCTGCGCTGATCGGGCGAGAGGCGCGGCATCTTGTTGAACGGGTAGGTCGAGGCGCCCGTGAGGGCGACCGGCATGGTCCACTCTTCGTCCACGAGACGCGTGAGCCACAGGTCGGCCTCGTGGCCGTCCACGGCGGGCGCACCCTCCCAGACGATGAGGTCTGCGTCGTTGCCGACGACGGGATGCAGCTCGTGCATGTACGTGTCCGCGGTGAAGCGCACGCGCACGGGGCTCATCGCCGCGGGTTCGTCGGAGGGCCCGATGAAGAAACAGCCCCATCCGCTGCACTCGCCGCGGCCGAGCTTCGCGATCGTCCAGCGCCCGTCGGGAGACAAGGCGCCGTCGCGATCGTCGGGGTACTCGACGTCGCCGAACGTCGCTTCGTAGACGTCGCTGAGGCGCTCGACGGCGGCGCCTTCGCGGATCTCGATGCGATTGAGGAAGATCCCGGTGCCGTCGAGCTGCTGGACGAAGAGCACCTGACCGAGCGAGTCGGGCGGAGGTGGCGGCGTCGCGCCGTCGCCCGTGACGCCCGCGTCGGGATCGGCGGGCAGCGCGCACGGCATCGGCGGCGTGCCGGACCAATCGTTCATGGCCGCGCCGGGGGCGCTCTGCTCGGGACAGCTCGTCGTGCACGCGCGCGACACGCAGACGGGCACGGCCTTGACGTGGCCTTCGACGAAGCTCGTCGCGACGGAGCGCGAAGCGACGCGCACGCCGTCGCGCTGCACCTCGACGATCACCGAGACATCGCCGCCGCTCTCTCCGGGAGGCGCGACGAGCGCGAGCGTCGCGGGTCGCAGAGCGGCGAGCTCCGCGGTCGCCTCGTACGTGCGACCCGACGCGCCGGTGACCTGCACGCGCAGGCTCGACGCTTCGTCGGGCACGTCGAGCTCCGTGTCGAGCACGAGCATGAGCTGCGTCAGATCGTCGCTGCAGCCGGCGACCGACCCGAGCACGGCCCAGCACGCGACCGCGCGACATGCGCTGCGTACGGCGCGACGGTGCCCGATCATCGTGCCCCTCGTGCCTCGGCGAGATCGATCCCGTGGGCCTCGAGCCATCGGTACACCTGGCGACGCGAGCGCCCCGTGGCGCGCGCCACCGCGTTGACGTTCCCGCCGTGTGCGCTCAGCAGCGCCACGAGCGCGTCGCGGTCCGGCGTGAAGGCCTCGACCTCCTGCGCCCTGGATCCCGCGGGCGGAGGCGAGCTCGGCGCGACCCCGACCGACGCAGGGGGCGAGGCATCGGGTACCACGAAGCGCTCCTGCACGAGATCGAGCCCGAGCTTGGGATCGCCCGCTGCGCGCAGGCGTGCCTCGCGCGCGATCTTCACCAGCTCCCGGACGTTGAAGGGCCACGTGTGCGCGAGCAGCGCCTCGACGAGCGCCGGAGCGAGCTCGGCCGGCTCGGGGCCGAGCGCACGCGCGAAGAGCGGCAGCACGTCTTCGACGCGATCGCGAAGGGGTGGGGTGCGAAGCTCGACGTCCGCGAGGCGGGCGTAGAGGTCGCCACGGAATTGCCCGTCGGCGACGGCGCGGCGGAGCTCTCGATTGGTGGCGGCCACGATGCGCACGTCGCAGCGCACGGGTGTGACCGCGCCGACCGGCAACACGACCCGCTCCTCGAGGACGCGCAGGAGCTTCGGCTGCAGCGTCGTGGGCAGCTCGCCCACCTCGTCGAGGAACAACGTGCCGCCGTGCGCCGAGCGGAAGTGGCCGACGTGGTCACGGACCGCGCCGGTGAACGCGCCTGCGACGTGCCCGAACAGATGGCTCTCGGCGAGCGTCTCGGGAAGGGCGCTGCAGTTGACCGCGACGAACGGGCCCGCGCGCCCGCTGGTCTCGTGCAGCGCGTGCGCGACGAGCTCCTTGCCGGTCCCGCTCTCGCCGGTCACGAGCACCGACGCATCCGAGGGACCGATGCGCGCGACGAGGGCGCGCAGCAACCGGATGGAGGGCGCGCGGCCGAGGATCGTGGGCAGATCCGCGTCCGGTGTCGCCTCGGGCTCGGCGCGTACGACGAGGAACGTGTCGCCCACGCGCAGGATGTCGCCTTCGGCCACGATCGCGCTCTGCACGCGGCGGCCCTCGACGAACGTGCCGTTGCGCGATTGGTCGGTCACGCGCACGACGCCGGCGGGGTCGACGTCGAGCGTCGCGTGCAGCCGCGACAGTCGCGGATCGTCGGGCAGCGACAGCCCGCGTGGCCCGACGCCACGACCGACGGGCGTCTCCCCGCGGGCGAGCACCAGCGGCTCGCGCGGAGCGATGCCCGCGACGGGCGTGTAGAGGACGTGCAGCAGCAGCCGTTGGCGCGCGGGACGCGGGCTCTCGACGTGCTCGATGGTCGTGTCGCCGGTCCAGCTTCGCGTCATTCGACGAGGGGATTATGGCCCGAAGCCACCCTCGTCGGCGATGGGCACGCCGTCGACCAGGCCACCCGCGCGCTGCGTGCGAGGTGCACGAGGCTCGCGCGGCACGATCGGACGTGTTGCGCGCCGTCGTTCGCCCCTCGTCCCCGGCCTCTCTCCGGGCGGGGACGCGGAGCCCGCCGTCGAGTCGCCTGCCGCCGTCGAATCGGGACCGGCGTCTCGCTCCCGTCCTCGGGACGTGAGGGTCGCGCCTGCGTCGTCGTCGTCGGCGGACGAAGGTGCCGGAGGCGCGGGTGGCGCGGGCTGCAGCGGATGCCGGGGACCAGTGAGGCCGAGGTTGTCGTCGTGCACCGAGCCGCTCGGAGGCGGACCGGCGCCGCCCGTCGTCAGGGAGCGCGTGACCGAGGGAGGATCGTCGAGCGCATCGAGGCTGCGCGTTTCCCACGGACGAACGGCGACGAGCGCGCCGATCGCGGACGCGAGACCGAGCGCGCCGATCGCGGCGAGCGCGGGTGCGCGTCGCCGGGGTCTGCGGTGCTCGACCGACGACTCTCCGGTGACCACCGACGGCGTGAGCACTGCGGGCGGGATGGCTCCCGCGTCCGGACGCAACGAGGCGGGCAATGCGCCTGCTTCGACCCCCGCGTTCGGGCCGCTCGCGCGCCGTCGCACCGAGTCGCCGGTGTCGACGAGCGTCTCGGCTTGCTCGCGCGCGCTGCCCGGAGTGGCCGCATCCGGCGGCAACGCGAGGGGATGGTCGCCGCCTCTCGGGGTGCCTGCCGCGATCGGCGTGACGCCCTTGAGCATCACCCGCACGCTCTCGGGCAGCGACTCCGTCTGGCGCCGCATCTCGTCGGCCATCACGCTGCCGACGAGCGCGCTCACCTCCGCGCCGCTCACGGACAACGCCTTCGGCACGGCGGCGGCCAGCAGCTGTCGCAGCTCGTGCGCGCTCGCGGGACGGCGCTCGCGATCCGCCGAGAGCGCCTGCAGCACGACGCGATCGAGCGCGGCCGGGATCCCCGGGACGAGCTTGCTCGGAGGCGTGACCTTCGGCTTTCGCACCTGGTCGATCACCATCGCGTCGTGCGGCGCGTCGAAGAGGCGCTGACTGGTCAACATCTCCCAGAGCACGATGCCGAGCGCGAACACGTCGGTCCGACGGTCGACCGGCTCGCCGCGCGACTGCTCCGGCGACATGTACCGGAACTTCCCCTTCACCGTGCCCGTCGTCGTGTGCAGCCCGCGCCCGCGCGCCTTGGCGATGCCGAAGTCGATGACCTTCACGGCGCCGTTGGTCCCGAGCAGCACGTTCTGCGGGCTCACGTCGCGGTGCACGACGCCGAGCTGCTCCCCATCGAGACCGCGCGTCTCGTGCGCCGCGTGCAGACCATCGGCGACCTGGATCGCGACGTGGGTCGCGACCTCTGCGAGCATCGACTCGCCGCGCCGCGCGAGCTCGGTCAACAGCTGCGCGAGGGAGCAGCCGTGCACGTACTCCATGACGAGGAACGGCACCTTGTCGTGCTCGCCGAGCTCCTCGACGCGGACCACGTTCGGGTGCTCGATGCGCACCGACAGGAGCGCCTCGTCGACGAACATCCGCACGAAGGCCTCGTCTTTGGTGAGGTGCGGATGGATCACCTTCATGGCGACGAGCCGTGCGAAGCCCGCCGCGCCGACGCGCCGTGCGAGGTAAAGCGTGGCCATCCCGCCCGACTTGAAGTCGGACACCACCTCGTACGCGCCGAGCTTGTCGCCGACTCTGAGCACCGCCAGTTCGCTTCACGAACGCCGGATGGAGCAAGCTACTGGCCCATCCCGACCCGATCAAGAATACCCTCGTAAGAGATGCGCTCGTCGTGCCAGGTTGCCTACCTCGGTTGGTCCAGTCGTTTTCACCCTCCGACCAGGGCTCGCGCTTTGCCGTGGAGCCTCGCGCTCGCCGCCGCCGTGCTCGCTCTCTCGCTCGCCGGCGCCGTTCCGGCGACAGCGCAGGACGAGCCGCCGGTCCTGCCGCCTGGCGGATCCGAGGCGTTGTTCCGGCAGGGTGTGCAGGCGGCGCGCGACGGGCGTTGGCCCGATGCGCTCGAAGCGTTCTCTCGAAGCTACGCCCTGTCGCCTCGACCTCTCACCTTGATGAACCTCGCGGGCGCACAGGCGCGGACCGGGCGTCTGCTCGAGGCGACCGACGGCTACCGTCGGTTCCTCGTCGAAGCGACCGACGAGCGCACCCGCGGTTACCGCGAGGCCGTCGCGCGGGCGTTGCGCGAGGTGGAGCAGCGCACCCCGCGCGTCCGGCTCGAGATCGCGGGCGTGCTGCCGACCGACCGCATCGCGATCGACGAGCGCGAGCACCTCGGCAATCAGACCGGTGCCGAGATCGCCGTCAACCCGGGCGAGCATCGCGTCGTCGTGCGGCGCGGTGAGCCGGCCATGATCGTCGGGCGCGCGCAGTTCTCGGTCTCCGAAGGGCAACGGACGCGCGTCGCCGTGCCGCTCGGTCCGCCCGAGCCGGACACGCAGCCGGCTCCTACCCGCACCGTCCCGCCGACCGTCGTCGTGAGCCCTCCCGTGCCGAGCCCGCGTGAGGTCGCCGAGCGCGACGCCGAGCGGCGCCGTCGACTCCCGGTCGAGCGAGAAGAGGATCGCGACGACGGGGGGAGCGTGTTGTCGTCGCCGGTCTTCTGGGTCGTCGTCGGTCTCGTGATCGCAGGTGGCGCCACCGCCGGCGTCCTGGCGGCGACGAGCGGGGGCACGCCGGATCCGATCCCCGGCAACACGACGCCGTCGGTGATCGAGGTCGAGTGAGCGCATGACCGTGCGCCCCGGGCAACGTCGAGCGACGCGCCCGCGTGCGTCGATTGGCTCGGCACGTTGGGTCGCGGGGCTCGCGTGCGTCGTGCTCACCGCGTGCGAAGACGACCTGACCGAGATCCTCGTCGTGATCGAGACCGACCTCGCCGCGCCGGCGGAGATCGACACCGTCGTCGTGCGCGCGATCGGTCCGAGCGGTGACGCGCGCGACGCGACGGCCTCGCTCGCGAGCGGCTCGGCGTTGCCGATCACGGTGGCCCTCGTTCCGGGCGGCGATGCGCTCGGTCCTGTCGAGATCACGGCCGAGGCGCGGCGTGGGGGCACGGTCGTGATCACGCGACGTGCGCGAACGCGTTTCCTCGAGGGCGAGGTGCTCGTGCTGGAGCTGCCGCTCGAGCGCGCGTGCCAGAGCCACGCCTGCACCGGCGACGACACGTGCAGCGCGGGCGCGTGCGTACCGGTCGAGGTCGCGCCGGAGTCGTTGTCGCGATGGGACGGGAAGGTCCCCACGTCGCGCGACGGCGGGACACGCGACGCCGCGCGCGACGGCGAGGGCCCCGATGGCGGCACGCCGTCGACGGCTCCGCGGCTGCTCCTCGAAGGCGTCGTGCCCGCGCAAGCGACGTACGCGTACTGGACCGAGGTCCACGAAGGAGCGGAGCACGAGAGCCTCACCGACCTCTTCGCGACGCACCTCGGATCGCCCCAGAACGAAGGAGGAAACCCGCAGGACGTCGATCCGCGGCTGTCGCCCGACGGTCGCTGGCTGGTCGTGCGGACGGACCGCGACCCACGATGCCCGTTCGGCTGCGTGGTGCTCTTCGAGACCGCGCACCTCGACGAGCCGGAGGTCGTCCGCATCGGGACCGAGACCCTCACGAGCTACTTCAACGCGGTGACCAACGACGGCGCCGCGATCGTGTTCAAGGGCGGCGCCGGTGTGCTCTCGATCTCGCGACGTCGCGCCGATGGCGACGGGTGGACCGAGCGGGAGGAGATCGGGCCGGCCGATCACACCGAGGCGCAGTGGATCGTCGTCTCGGACGACGGCAGCCGCGCGCTCTACGACTGCGTCACCCCCGGCGAGCTGCAGTCGATCTGCGAGGTCGGTCTCGACGGCACGGGTGCCCGCATCGTCGTGACCGAGCAGGACGCGCCCTTCGGGAGCAGCGCCGACGACCCCTACACGACGCGCGCCGACTACGCGCCCGACGGCACGATCGTCTTCGAGGCGAACTGGATGGGCAACCAGCTCTGGCGCATCGACGCGAGCGGCACGATCACGCGCGTGCACGACGGCTTCCTCACCGAGTACCAGGCGCCGTGCGTGCTGCCCGACGGTCGCATCGTGGCGTTCGACGGCGAGGGCGAGGACGACATCGTGGTCCTCTCCGCGGACGGCGAGGACCTCTTCCACCTGCCTCTACCTGCGATGCCCCCCGACAGAACCGATTGGTTTCCATCGCCTCTCGGCTGTTGACGACGTCCGAGCTCCCCCGTCCTCCGTGGGGCCGACGACCCAGCCGCGATCACGTGCCGCGGACGGCCTCGCGCGCCTCGACGAGCTCGGCCCTCACCTGCGCGGGCACCCGTGCGCTCGGAGAGATGCGCGCGCCGCGCTCGATGGCGTCGACGCCCGCGAGCGCGTCCTCGAGCAAGGTGATCGCGTCGTCGCGCCCGCCCGCTTCGGCGAGACGTCGCGCCACACGCACGATCGATTCCGAGTGGAGCATCGGATCGCGGAGATCGCGCCTCGCGCTCGCGAGCATGGCGTCGCGGGCGCGCGCAGCTCCGTCCTCGTCGCCGAGCGCACGTCGGAGATCCTCGACGACCACCGTCAACGACGTCGCGGCGCCGTGACCGCGGGCGATGCACTGCTCGTAGATCTCCAACGCACCGCGGAGCCGTCCTGCTCCGTGGCGCACGCGGCCGATGGAGTAGAACGCGTGGCGCGTCCGCGCGTCGTCCTCGCCGTGCGCGCGCGTGAAGCGCTCGACCGCCTCGACGAGCCGCGCTTCGGCCGCGTCGAAGCGCCCTTCGCGCTCCGCGTCGTGGGCCTCGCGAACGAGGCGCGTCGCGATCTCCGAATCGTCGCTCGTCGGGCTCAAACGGCGATGTTCTTGTTCGCGCGAAAGACGTTCGTCGGATCCCACTTTCGCTTGAGCTCCGCGAGGCGTGCGTAGTTCTCGCCGTAGGCGGACCGGATGCGGTCGCCCCCCTCGTCCTCGGTGAGGAAGTTCACGTACGTGCCACCGGTCGAGAGCTCGCGCATGTCGCGCCACGCGGATCGAGCCCACTCGACGTTCGCTTCGTCGTCCTTCGCGTGCTCCCACTGGCTCGTGATGTTGAGCACCCAAGCCGCGTCGCGGTTCCCGGCGGCGGAGAAGTCGCTCGGTCGATCGGCGAGCGCTCCGCCGAGCTGGAACGTCACCAGCGCCGAGTGCGGTGAGGGGATCCGTGCGGCGTTGGCGATCGCCTTGTCGACGAGCGCGTCGGAGTACGCGGGCAGGTACTCCGCCTTCCAGTAGTAGCGGCGGCCCTTCGGCTGCGTGGCATCCAACATCGACTGGAGCATCGCGTAGGGGCGGCGGGCGAGCACGTCGCCGACGCTCCCGCCGAGCGCGCGCAGCGGCGCGAGCACGCGCTCTCCCTCGTCGAGGTTCCCCGTCCAGCACGCGAGCACGCCCACGATCGGCTTGCCGTGCGCGTCCTTCGCGATCCAAGGCGCGGGCGGCGCGAGGCGGAGCATCGTCGCGAACGTCAGCTCCCGCGGCGCGCGGGCGGAGATGTCGCGCACCACGCCCAGCACCTCGCGCGCTCGCTCGCCCGGCCACGCCATCACGCCCCCGAGGATCTCCGGGCCGACCGCGTGGAGCTCGTGCTCGAAGCCCGTCGCCACACCGAAGTTGCCGCCGCCGCCGCGCAGCCCCCAGAACAGATCGGCGTGCTCGTCCTCGCTCGCGCGCACGAGCTCGCCCTCCGCCGTCACCATGGAGATCGCGCGCACGTTGTCGCACGTCCATCCGAAGCGCCGCGTGAGGTAGCCGAAGCCACCGCCGAGCGTGAGCCCCGCGGCGCCCGTCGCCGAGACGAACCCCAGCACCGCCGCCAGCCCGTGCAGCTGCGTCTCGCGGTCGACGTCGCCGAGCAAACACCCCGGCTGCGCGTAGGCGACCTTCGCGCGTGGGTCCGCGACCACGCCGCGCATCGCGGAGGTGTCGATCATCAGGGCCCCGTCGCACACCGCGAGACCCGCGATGTTGTGACCGCCTCCTTTGATCGAGAGCGCGACGTCGTGCTCTCGCGCGAAGCGCACGCAGGCCACGATGTCGGCCGTGCCCAGGCAACGCGCGACGAGCGCCGGCCGACGGTCGAGCATCGCGTTCCAGAGCGAGCGCGACTCGTCGTATGCGGGCTCGCCCGGAAGATGAACCGGCCCGCGCAGCGCGGTGCGCAGCGCATCGAGCTTCTCTTTCGTCAGCGTCATCTCTCGCCCGTCCGCGGTCCGCGCCCCGATGCTCATCGTCGCCTCCTGTGGGCGGCGAGCATACCTCC
>JADZFZ010000883.1 GCA_020854145.1 Deltaproteobacteria bacterium
CTGGCGCCGGAGCGAAGAGCAGAAACAGTCGCACCCAACGAGCCGCCAGACACGTCAGGGCAATCGGCGGCAGCAGCCAGCCGAATCCGCGGCCGAGGTCCGCCAACATCCAATGGAGTGAGGTGAGTGCGGCTGCAATCGCGAAGGCTGCGTTGACCAGGAGAATCGCGCGGTGCGGATTCCACCGTCCCCAGAGCGTACACAACGCGAGCTGCGCGCCCAGGCACGCGAGCCAGGGATCCCGAAGCGCGAAAAGGGCCGCGCTCGTGGCGACCAAGCCGATCAGCATGCGCACGACGAATGGGTGCGCCGTATGCGTCTGCAGCAGTCGCGTCATCCCGGGAGGGCCCGCCCACCGCTTGAACACGAGGAGCTCCGCAGGCCTGAGGTGCAAGCGCACGACGCGTGGCTCCGAGAGAAGCTGGAGCACCGGATCGGTCCAAACCGACGTCAGCGTCACCGACCGTCCCAGCTCGGTCCTCGGCATCGCGACACAGATGCCGTCTGGCGATCGGGCTCGAATCTCGTGGGCGAGCTCGAGCTCCCATTCGCGTCCGTCGGCGAGCTCCACGGCCCTCGAGCGAATCGGAGCATCGTCCATCGACGTCGAGCATACCGCTGGGGGCAGCTCCCCTGTGGGATGGGACGTGCGCCTCGACGAGGGGCTGCGCGAGGTCCGCGACGAGATGGACGGCGCCGACCTCCGAGCGAGGGACTGCGGCGTCGGAGGCTCGGAAGGCACTATCCTGTCGACGGCCGCGATGACGCGAATCGACGACGACGAGCCCGTGCTGCTGTTGCGGAGGCGGAAGCCCGACGCTGCGGGGCGGACGCCGCAGGACGACGATCCGAGGACGCGCGTTCGGGCGCGCACGCCGGTGGGTCCGGCGCCGAGCGCGCAGCGCGACGACGACGCCACGCGCATCCTCGCGACGCGGCCGCCGGTGCGCGAGCCGCTGACCGTCGCTGGTCCCGTGCCGTCCGATTCGCTCACGAAGCGCACGTCGCGCAGCGAGCTGCTCGATCGCGCGCTCGGTCGCGCGTCGAGGTCGTCGTCGTCGAGCGAGGCCGTGACGCGGATCGCCGATGCGGCTGCGTTGCTCGCGGATCCGGCCACGCGCAGAGGCGGCCGCGAGCTCGAGCCGCCATCACCGCGGCGCGAGGGCGCACCGCTCGCGGAGACGGTGGTCGCGGCGGTGGCTCCGGCCGAGCGCGCCGACAAGCCAGCGCGGAAGGGCTCCAGGCTCCCGCCGCGCGTCGCGCCGCCGGCATCCGCACCGGGACCTGCGGCCGCTGCGGCACCGACGTCCGCGCCCGCGGCCGCGCCCCCGCACCGGTCGCGCCGCGCGAGCTACCGCAAGGCAGCGCCCTCGCGCGGGTCGGAGACGATCCTCGCGAGCGTCGAGCTCGCAGGGCGCCGACCGCGGCCCCCCGCCCCCTCGAGCACCGTGGCGATCGCGCTCGTCAAGCTCGCCGGCGACGAAGGATACGTGCTGCGCTACCTCGGCCCCGCTGGGCACGTCCTCGTGGAGCGGCGTTTCGCGGACGGCGAGGTCGCGCGGATGTACGCGATGCACGAGCAGGACATCCGGCCCCGTCACTGGGTGGAGCGATGAGCCGAAGGGGATGCGAACACCCGTTCGTGCCGAAGCCGTGATCGAACACCTGTTCGTGCCGAGCGCGTCGAGCAGGTCATCGCGCCCCTCGGCGCTGCTCGGGGCGAACGGTTGGGTCTCTCTCGTCAGGCGCTGAGCGCATCGAAGCCGCGCCCGCCGGCCGCTCGTGCGCCGCCAAGCCGGCGCTTCCGGTGAGAGGGCCGATCCGCGCCGGACGAGGATCGCTCGGGGGCGACGTGTCCGATTCGCCGCGTGACTTGCGGCAATCCCCGACTTTTTCGGGCATCCCGTGCGAGGCACGGAGGCTGCGTGAGTGACACGGCATGAACCTGCCAACATCCCGTGTCGCCCTGGTGCTCTCGTGCGTGGCGCTCCTGGTCGCGGCGGCGGCGCGCGCCCGCGCCGAGCCGTTCGAGCCCGACGTCGATGCCTCGTACGTGCGCAGCGGCGCCTTCGCCACGTTCGCCGCGAGCCTCGTCGAAGGCGTGCAGATCGACGCCGTCCGATCGGTCGACGTCGACGGGGACGGGGATCTCGATCGGCTCCTCGACGTGACGTCCGTCGAGCTCGGCGAAGATGCGTGCATCCTCGCGCGCCGCACGGAGGCGGGCTGGACGAGCACCGTGCTCGATCGCGGCGCCACGGGCGAGTACCTCGACGTCCGTTGCGGCGAGCCCGTTCGCGCCGGGGATCGCGTGTTCCTCACGACGTCCGGCTACGGCCGCGAGACCGACGTGAGCCCGGTCGTCGCCTACCATCGCTACCAGGTCCTCGTTGCGGATCCCGGCGGCGCGCTCTGGCTCGTCCACGAGGGCACCAGCCGCAACGCGCTCTACACGTGGCAGCTCCGCGCGCGCGACGACGGGGGGCTCTTGCTGCTCGAGACGCGCGAACGTGCGCCGCGCGGCACGCCGCTGCTCGAGACCGTTCGCCATCGCACGATCCGATGGGATCCCGCGACGCGCGCATCGTCGCTCACGCGTTGGTCGCGCGGCCGTCCCCGCTCGAGCCGCGACGCTCGCCCGGTGACGTGACGGCGATCGGGCCCGTCGCCGGGTCAGATCGCGGGAGGGGCCGTCGTGCCCCCCGCGTCGGTGGTGGGGATCCGATACTCGAACGAGCCCGTCACGGTCTGGCGTCCGAGCCGGTGTCCGCCGTAGTCGGTCGGGTCGTACCAGGTGGCCGCGTAGTCGAGCACCTGCGTGCCGGGCTCCGAGCCCTGCCGCACCTGCACGTCGACGTGATCCGCGGTGCTGTCGAAGTCCCAGCCGCCGTCGGCGGAGCCCGCGCACCCGAGGACGGAGATGAACATGGGCCGCCCCGACGTCGCGTAGCCACCGTCGAACGAGAGCGACGCGCCGGGGGTCAGCGACTCGTGGGCGAGCCCACCCTCGACGGTGACCATCGTCATCACGGCCCAGTTCGCGCTCGCGTCGCGCGACTGGATCTCCACGCTCGACTGACCCCCGTAGTCGAACCCCCGCTCGAGCCAGATGCCGCCCTCGAACCCATCGACGTGGCCCATGGTGCCCGAGAGCCGAGCGCTCCGGACGTCGATCGTGCCCTGGCCCTCGTACGTGTAGGGCGGCGCCAGCGTCTCGTCGGGCTCGTCGTCGCCCAGGGCACCCAGCAGGGCGAGCTCGCAGCCAGGCAAGCAAACGACTCCGAGCACCAAGGCGAGCGCAGCGCTTCTCATGTTGGCCTCCATCTTCCCGATCGCCGAGCCGAGCTGTCGCAGCGGCACGACCCCTCGCGCCGCTCCCGCTCGCATCGGTTTGTTCTCGTCACGTCCTCGCAACGCCGATGCCGAGCCGAACGGCCGAGAATCCGCACGCATCCCCGTGCACGGGCCCGAGAGCGTGTCGGTTCGGCGCGCGATCGCCGTGCGCATCTGCCACAGCGTTGCCTCGAGCCCACACCCCTGAGGGTCGCGCGGTCCGTCGCCGCGGCCGATGGCTACGCGGGACGTCGCGCTCGCGCGATCGCCTGTGTGACGCGATAGAGGGCCCACCACAGCACCAGCGTCGCGGGAACGGCGTGCAGGAGGAGCATCCCTGTCGTTCGGGCGTCGGTGCCCGCCAGGAGCCCGTGCGCAGTCGCGAGGACGAAGAGCAGGAACGACGCGTAGTGCATCCATCGCCACGCGCGCGACCCGAGCCAGCGGCGCAGGGCGAAGCTCGTGTGGACCACCCACGCGAGCCACGCGGCGATCACGCCGAGCCCGACCGCGAACGGTCGATACTCCGACGAGAACGGCACCAGCACCTCGAGGAGACCGAAGTCGATGTAGCGATCGCCGAGCAGAGCGAACGCGTGGACGGCCGTCAGCGACAGCGCCGCGACCGAGAGGAAGCGGTGGATGTCGAGGCTGCGCGCGCGCGGCATCCACCGATCGCCGAGGCCCGTGGACATCAGCAGCCCGCTCAGCACATCGAGCGACAACGCCGCGTACGCCGCGATCCCCGAGGCGCGCGCGACGGCCCAGAACCAGGTCGGATCGGTGTCACCCATCGTTCGCGACCTCCGTCTGGCCGACGCGCCACACGTCGCCCTCGCGGCCCACGAGCACCGCACCCACGGCGGGCCGGCCTTCGAGCCAGCGCGTCCCGGCGTCGGCACCGAGCACGAAGGCGACCTTGGCCAGCACGTCGGCTTGCTCGGCACAGCGCGCGATCACGGTGACCTGCACGAGATCCGAGCGCGCGGGCTCGAACGTGCGCGGGTCGATCAGGTGGTGTTGCTCGACGGGGCCCGTGCGCCAGCGGCGGCGGTTCGGCGAGCTCGTGGCCACGGCTCGGTCGCGCACGCGCAAGGTCAGCAAGGTGCGTGAAGCGTCGCGTGGGTCCTCGACGTCGACCTCCCAGCCGTCACCCGTCGGGCCCTCGCCGCGCAACACGGCGTCACCGCCGGCGTCGATCGCGATGGGCCCGGCGAACGACGAGGCCGCGAGGTCGACGGTGAGCCCTTTGACGAAGCCTCCGAGGTCGAGCCGCAGGTCGATGGGCAGCGTGACCGTGCGTGTGGGCTCGTCGAGCGCGACCTCGTCGAAACGCGCCGGGCGCACGGGGGGCACGGGAGGTGCGTCGCGGTCGAGGCGGTGCGACGCGAACGAGCGATCGTAGCCGGCGCGGCACAACGCGGCGCCGATGGCGGGATCGAAGATGCCTCCGCTCGATCGCACGTGTGCACGTGCGCGCAGGAGCGCCGCGAAGAGGGCCGGAGAGGCCACGAACGGCGCGCGTGAACGGTTCAGGCGCGACAGCTCGCTGTCCTCGCGGAATCGGCTGAATCGTTGCTCGGCGTCCGCGAACACCTCGGCGACGCGTCGCGTCGCGGCGAGCTCGTCGTCGTCGTCGAGCGTCGGAGCGATCACCGTCACGTCGGTGCTCATCGCGCGGAACGTGGCGCTCACGACGACCTCGTGCGGACGCGAGTCGCGCGCGTTCGTCGTACGACGAGCGGCGCGCTCGGGGCGGCCCGCTCCGGGATGGGCGCGAGCGCGGGGCGGGGCGACGCGAAGACCATCGGCGCGACGCTCGGAGCTGGCGCCGGTCGTGGATCGACGGGTGGTGCCGGCGCCGGCGCGACGGGGATCCGCGTCGTGACGCGCCGGCGTCGTGGGGCGCTGCGGCGTGCGGGCGTCCCGATCGTCCCTTCACGCGCGTCGGCACCGGTCGGCACGACGGCGCCCGCCGCAGCGGCAGACGGCGTCGCGGCGGCGGTCTCGAGGGCAGTCGTCGCGCCGGCGGGCGGTGCGGGGACCGACGGTGCCGGTGACACGGCCGTCGCTTCGGTTGCGAGCGCGCCCTGCGGAGCCGGTCCCGACAACGTGATCCACGCGAGCGCGTAGACCACGCCGAGCACGCCCAGCAGATAGAGCTTCCACTCGCGCGAGGTCGGTCCGATCTCCGACGTAGCGCGAGACGCGGGCTTCGCGCAGCGCTCAGTCGTCATCGTGGTGCTCGTCGTGGCGGCGGGCGCGCTCGTCATGGTCGTCCTCCTGATCGTCGTCGTCGTCGTGGTCGTCGTCGTCGTGGTCGTCGTCGTCGTGGTCGTCGCCCTCGTGCTCGCCGTCGCCGCAGGAACGCGGGTCGGCAGGGGCGTGCAGAGCGCCGCTCGGCGCCCCGGTCGGCGCGGCGGGGAGCCACACGTCGCTCGTCTCGAGCGGTGCAGGCGGAGCGACGGTGGGCGCGGCGACGGCGACGATCCGCTCGGCGCTCGGCGCGGGCTCGGCGCTCGGCGCGACCGGCGCGTCGGGCTCCGCGATCGACGCCGAGAAGGGCGTTCGTACGAAGCCGAGCAGCGCGCCGATCGTGACGCCGATGGCCAGCGTCAGCCCGGCGGCCGCCGCGGCGACGGCCAGACCACGATGCGCAGAGTTGGGCTCTCGAGTCATCGGAGGCTCCTTTCTTCCGAACGACAGCCTGCAGCGCCAACGTGGGAGTCGCCTCGGAGCTTCATTGGAGCGCTCACAGGAAGCGCGTTTTCTCCGGTGCTAGGTTCGAAAGGTGCGAATCCTCGTGGTCGAGGACGAGCCGCGGCTCCGGGAGCTCGTCGAGCGCAACCTGCGCGGTGAGGGATACGACGTCGACGCGACGGCCGACGGCGCCGACGCCTACGAGCGCGCCCGCACGGGCGCCTACGACCTCGTCGTCCTCGACGTGATGTTGCCTCGCATGAGCGGGCTCGAGATCAGCATGCGGCTGCGCCGGCAGGAGGTGCGCACGAGCATCCTGATGCTGACGGCGCGCGACGCCGTCGACGATCGCGTGGCGGGCCTCGAGGCCGGTGCCGACGACTATCTCGTGAAGCCGTTTGCGTTCGTCGAGCTCTCGGCGCGCGTACGGGCGTTGCTGCGGCGCCGCGACGAGCCGGGCAAGGCGAGCCGCCTGATGGTCGACGACCTCGTGCTCGATCGCGTCCGCCGCGAGGCCGCGCGAGCCGGCCGGCGCACCGAGCTGACGGCGCGCGAGTTCGCGCTGCTCGAGTACTTGATGCGCAACGCCGGGCGCGTGTTGACCCGCGACCAGATCATCCGAGCGGTGTGGCCGCAGGACTTCGAGGGCGGCAGCAACGTGGTCGACACCTACGTCCACTACCTCCGCGAGAAGATCGATCGGCCGCCGGCCAAACCACTCATCCGCACCGTGCGCGGCGTCGGTTACACGCTGGGGTCCTGATGCGCTTCGCGCGGATCCGGTGGCGCCTGGCCGCGTGGAACATGCTCGTGCTCGCGCTGGTCCTCGGAGTGACCCTCGGCGTCGCCGCGCTCGGCGAGATACGCGCCTACGATCGCGCGCTCGACGGCGAGCTCGCGCTGGTCGCGACGCGAATCGCGACGCGGGTGCAGCGGCAGCACCGCGAGCGGACCGAGCGCCGACACCACGACGCGCACGAGGACGGCGAGCACGAGCAAGACGATCGCGACGGCGCCGACTCGGACGACCGCGAGCGCGACGACGAACGTGTCGTGGACGAAGGTGGCGGACCGAGCGCCTGGCTCGCGCGCGAGGTTCCTCCCGACGTGATCGCGTTCGTCGCGCGGCCGGGCGCGCGCGTCGAGTCGAGCCGATTCCCCGTCGCGCGGGGGCTGCCCGATCGCGTCGGGCTGGCGGCCGCGTTGCGCGGCGAGACGCGCACCACGGAGCTCGCGGTCGGCGGCGAGCCGCTGCGCCTGACGAGCACGCCGATCCTCGTGGAGGACCACATCGTCGGCGCAGCGCAGGTAGGCAAGCCCATCCGCGAGGATCGGGAGGCGCTGGCACGCTCGCTCTTCATCCTGCTCGCGACCGGTGCGGCGGGGCTCGTGGCCTCGCTGGCGGGCAGCGTGTTTCTCGCGGCGCGCGCGATGCGACCCATCGCCGAGGCCTTCGACCGTCAGCAGCAGTTCCTCGCCGATGCCAGCCACGAGCTGCGGACCCCCACTGCCGTGGTGCGCGCGCGGGCGGAGCTGCTCGCGCGCGAGGCCGACACGCTGCCGGCCGCGGCGCGCGAAGAGGTCGGCCAGCTCCAGCGCGACGCCGACGAGCTCGCGGAGCTGCTCGACGACCTGCTCGATCTCACGCGCCTCGACGCCGGACAGACCGTGCTCGCGCTCGAGCCGGTCGCGGTCGCCGACGTCGTCGAGGATCTCGGAGCGCAGCTCGCACCGCTGGCGGAGTCGCGCGACGTGCAGCTGACCGCGCAGACGACGCCAGTCTGGGCCAAGGCCGACACGACCCGCGTCCGTCAGGTCCTGCGTGCGCTCGCGGACAACGCGCTCAAGCACACGCCGGCGGGAGGGCACGTGCGCATCGAGGTCGACCGCAGCGGTCCCTGGAGTCGCGTGCGCATCACCGACGACGGGGAGGGGATCGCAGAGGAGCACCTGCCGCGGGTCTTCGATCGCTTCTATCGCGCGGACCAAGCGCGCAGCCGGGAGGGACGCGCGACGCGCGGCGGCACGGGCCTCGGTCTGGCCATCGCGTCGCAGCTCGTTCGCGCGATGCACGGTGAGGTCAGCCTCGAGAGCTCGCCGGGCCGAGGAACCGTCGCGACGGTGCTGCTGCCCCTCGCGTCGCAGGCCGGCTGAGGCGCGTCGCGTGCGTGGCGTCGAGGTACCATCGCTGCGGTGAGCGACGAGCGCACGCACGAGCATCGCGCTGGCACGGGCGTGCCGGTTCGTCGCGTCGTCGCGCACGTGGTGCGTGGGCCCGAGGCTGCGACGGCGAGCGGCGAGCGCATCGTCGTCGGCAGTGCGCGCGACTGCGATCTCGTGGTCGGCGATCGGACCGTGTCGCGCTATCACGCGGAGCTCGAGGCAGCGCACGGCGGCATCCGCGTGCGCGACCTGGGATCGACGAACGGGCTCGCGATCGGAGGCGTGCGCGTGACCGCAGCGATCGTTCCGTGCGGCGCCGTGATCGAGCTCGGCGCGGCCGCAGTCCGGGTCGAGGACGCGGAGGTGGCGACGGAGACGTCGTCGCGCGCCGAGTCGTTGGGGGACCTGACCGCGCGCGCTCCGACGACGCGCAGGCTCGTCGCGCGCATCGAGAAGGCGGCCGCGAGCGACGCGTCGATCGTGATCACGGGCGAGCCGGGGACGGGGAAGGAGCTCGTCGCGCGGACGCTGCACGCGACGTCCGGGCGCGCGGGCGGTCCGTTCGTCGTCGTGGACTGTGGCGCGCTCGCCGGGCCGCTCGTCGCGAGCGAGCTCTTCGGGCACGAGAGGGGCGCCTTCACCGACGCCGACGAGCGCAGGACCGGCGCGTTCGAGCGCGCGCACGGCGGAACGTTGGTGCTCGACGACGTCACCGAGCTGCCGCCGGACGTGCAGCCGATGCTCCTCGGTGCCCTCGAGCGCCGCGCCGCTCGGCGCGTCGGCGGTCGCGACGAGGTCGCGTTCGACGTGCGGGTGATCGCGATCGCGTCGCGCGACCTGCGCGCGGAGGTCAACGCCGGGCGCTTCCGGTTGGACCTCTACTATCGGATCGCCGTGGTGAAGCTCGACGTGCCCGCGCTGCGCGATCGGATCGACGACCTTCCGATCCTCGTGGCGCGGTTCCTCGAAGAGCGCGGCGAGGGTGTGGCCCACGCGCTGCTCGCCGAGGAGCGCGTCGCCGAGCTCGTTGCGCGCGACTGGCCCGGCAACGTGCGCGAGCTGCGCAACGTGGTGGAGGCCGCGCTCGCCATGGGAGAGATCGAGCCGGGAGCCGGGTCCGAGCCGGTGGGGGAGGGCGACGCGAGCGCGGCGAGCACGGAGGCGCTGATCGAGTCGTTGCTCGACGTGCCGTACAAAGACGCCCGACAGCGTTTCTCCCGCGCGCTCGAGCACGCGTACTGCTCGGATCTCGCGCGTCGCGCGCGTGGCGTCACGAGCGTGGCGGCGCGCCTCGCAGGGTTGGATCGCTCGCAGCTACGGCAGCTCCTCGCCCGCGCCGGCGTCGCCATCCGGGCCTGAGCCGATCGGAGCTCACGGATCGTGCGCTGGCGCCGGGACGATCCAACGCGCTGGCGAGCGCCGCGTGTGATCGGCGCGTACCTCCACGCTGCGCGACGCGATCGTGGCGCCCGAGGGATCGCGCACCTCGATCGCGTGTCGCCCGATCGCGAGCTCGAGGGTCGATGGCGCGAAGTCGCGACGCGCGCCGTCGACGAAGACGACGCGGCGTAACGCGCCCGGACCTCCGACGACGACGAAGCCGGTCGAGGGCGCCGCGAGCGCGGTGGAGGTCGCGGACGTGGACGGCGGCGGGTCGGAGGCCAGCGCTCCGCCCGGATCGCGTTCGCGGTCGCGATCGGGAGCGCGGTCGCGATCGGGGCGGCGCTCGTCCTGGCCGCGATCGTGATCCGACGATCCGGCCGCGCTGCGCCGCGGCGCGGCGCCTCGGACCGGATCGGCGGCGGGCTCCGCCCGAGGTGGCGGCGCGAGACCCGGAGCGAGACGCGCGGCCGCGACGGCGACGGTCGGCGTCGCGCCGGCAGGCGGCCTCGGCGTGGGCGCCGATCGCGCGGGCGTGGTGGTCGCCGCGGCAGGCGTGGAGATCGCCGCCTCGGGAGCCGCGCGCGTGAGGCCCACGCCGATGCCGGCGCCGATCGACGCGATCGCGATCGCGACGCCCAGCGCCCACGCCATGCGTCGGCGTCTCCCGTCGGCGTGGCGAACGAGGGGCGTCTCGCTGCGAGCGGGAACCGACTCGCGCGGCACGTCGGGCTCGTCGATCGCGGCGATCCAGCGTGCGATCTCCGCACGCCCGTCGTGCCCGCGCTCCGCGAGCACCGCCTCGAGGGCGTCGGCCATGACAGCCGCGCTCGGCCATCGTCTGACGCGGCTCGACGCCACCGACCGCGCGACGATGGCGCGTACGTCGTCGGCCAGCCGCGGATCGAGGGGGAGCTCGCCGCCGCCCATCAGCGTGGCGGTGTCACCCTCGTCTGCCAACGCGCTCCGACCGGTCAGCAGCGCGTGGAGCGTGCAGCCGAGACCGAAGACATCCGTGCGCCGATCGAGCTCGGCTCCGAGCATCTGCTCGGGCGCCATGAACGCCATCTTCCCTTTGGTCGCGCCCGCGCTGGTCTTCTCGAGGCGATCGCGTGCTTTCGCGATCCCGAAGTCGGAGAGCTTCACGCTGCCGTCGCGTGCGACGAGCACGTTGCCGGGGCTCACGTCGCGATGGACGATGCCGCGTGTCGTGCCCGCCTCGTCGCGGGCCTCGTGCGCCGCGTGGAGCGCGCGCGCGACGTCCGCCGCGATCCGCAACGCCGCGACCTCCGGCAGCGCCGCCCCCCGCTCGCGCGCCATCTCCATCCAGTGCGCGGCGTCGAGCCCGTCCACGAGCTCCATCGCGATCCACGGCGTGCCGTCGTCTTCGCCGCTCCGCAGGACCCGCACGATTCCCGGGTGGTCGAGCGCCCGCGCGATGGCGGCCTCGTCCAGGAACATCCTCCGAAACCGCGGGTCGGCCGCGTGCTCCGGCAACACGCGTTTCAGTGCGACGCGATCGCCACGCTCGTCCTCGGCGAGCCACACCTCTGCCATGCCGCCACGCCCGAGGCGTCGCACGCTGCGAAGCGCCATCCCTCGAAGCTATCAAGCAATGCTCCCCACGAACATCGCAGCCGGCGGAACGCTGCGACCTCGGCCGCGCGCGGTGCTCGAGGTCGCCGGAGGCGTCGCTCGGCGATCGTCACGGGCCGCGATCGGCGCTCCAGCCCGCGAGGATCCCGTGGTCCTCGAGCGCGGTGGAACGATAGATGGAGACGTGCGTGTGCGTGTCGTGCCCGGAGCCCGTGTAGCGGATCCCGTCGGTGCTCCAGCCGGATCCGTCGGACCAGTAGCGTACGTTCACGCCGTCGTAGCTGCCGATGACCTCCGCGATGCCGCGGATGTGGTCCTCCCGGATCTGTTGGATGAGCCATCGGAGCCACTCGCGCGATGCCGGCCAGTCCATTCCGATGTCGATCGCCGCTGCGTGCCACGTGCAGACGGGCGCGTTGGCCGCGCCCTGCATCGAGTAGTCGTCCGAGCCCAGGCGCGCTGCCGGGACGTGATAGCCGTAGGTGTGGCTCGCATCGCCGCAGATCCCGAGGAACGTTCCGCCGATCGTGCGTAGGCGGCCCTTCTCGATGGCGAGCCCCGGTGCCTCGGTGCACGGGCCGGCGCACTCGCCTGCACCGCCGTCGTAGCCGCAGCGGCCGTCGATGCAGAGGAGCGCGCCGCAACAGTCCGATCCGTCCGGCGTCGCGCAGCTCTCTCCCTCGTTGCCGCAGCACACCTGGCCGAGCGACGTCCTGCCGCACACGAGCGCTCCGCAACAGGCCGTCTCGCCGTCGCACGGCGTGGTCGCCGGGGAGCACTCCGGCGCCGGCGGCGGCGGCGGCTCGGGCGGCGGTGTCGGCGTCGATGGGCCGGGGTCCCCGTCCGTCGCGTCCGCGTCCGCAGCGCCCGGGGCGGCCCCGTCGTCTCGTGCCCCAGCGTCACCACCGATCGGTGGAGCGACCGCGGGCGCGCCATCCGACGGCGGCACGATCAAGCCGCCATCCTCGTCGGCACCATCGGCGGGGATCATCTCGAGCTCACCGGTGCACGCCGCCAGCGCCGCTGCGAGGCCCATCGCCAGCCATCCCCGTGCTTCACGCCGTTCGCTCACGTCCGGCCCCTCCGCAATGCTCGTTCCGCGTTGCGATCCTCGCGAAACGCGTCGCTCCGAAGGGCGCCGGCGCTGCGCCGGTCCGTCGCGGTCGTGCTTTCGAGTGCACAGCCGATCGCGGCGCAGACCGGTTACGCTCGCGGCCATGGCGGGGGCGAAGGAGGCGATGGGCGGGCCGGACGGAGGCTTCTTCGGGCTCCGCAACGTGCGCGCCATGCAGCGCGACCTGTTCGGCTTCTACTGCGAGACCGCGCGCAAGCACGGCGACGCGTGCCGCTACCGGGTCGGCCCCTTCGTGGTCGTCCAGCTCACGCACCCCGAGCACGTCCATCAGGTGCTGGTCGAGAAGAGCAAGGCGTTCCGCAAGCCGGAGCGCTTGCGGCGCGTGCTCGGGCAGTGGAACGGGAACGGCCTGGCGGTCAACGAAGGCGAGTCGTGGGTCCGACAGCGGCGCCTCACGAATCCGGCGTTCAAGCCGCAGCGTCTCGAGCGCTACGTCGCGATCGTCAACCGCCGCGTCGCGGAGCTGCTCGAGGGATGGCGGCACGAGACGCGGTTGGACGTGTCGAAGGCGATCTACCGGCTCACGCTCGGCGTGGTCGCCGAGGCGTTGTTCGGCTCGGACGTCGAGCGCCACACGGAGCGGTTCGCGCGCGAGGTGGCGACGCTCAACCTCGACGGGCTGAAGGAGATGAGCTCGCCCATCCTGCTGCCGCTCTGGTCGCCCACCCCACGCAAGACACGCATCCGCCGTGCGACCCGCTACCTGCAGAGCGTCGCGGACGAGATGATCGCCGCGCACCGCCAGGAGAGCGTCGATCGCGGTGACCTGCTCTCGGCGCTCCTGCACGTCCCCGACGACGACGGAGGCGGCGCGCAGATGACCGATCGACAGGCGCGCGACGAAGCGATCAACCTGATGCTCGGGGGAGCCGAGACCACCGGCACGGCGCTGCTCTGGACGCTGCACCTCTGGAGCACGCACCCCGCGGAGCAGGCCGCGGCGCGCGACGAGGTTCGTCGGGTGCTCCGTGGCGCCCCTCCCACGTGGGCCGATCTCGCCGAGCTCGGCACGGTGGAGCGCGCCTTCAAGGAAGCGCTGCGACTCTATCCGCCCGCGTACCTGATCCCCCGCGAGGCGGCGCAGGACGTGGAGATCGGCGGCCACGCGATCCCCGAGGGTGCGCAGGTGACGCTCGTCGTCTACGTGACCCAGCGTGACGCGCGCTGGTTCGCCGAGCCCGACGCGTTCCGGCCGGATCGGTTCCTCGACGAGGCGTCGTGGCCGCGGGGTGCCTACGTGCCCTTCGGTCTCGGCCCACGCGCCTGCATCGGCAAGACGTTCGCCACGATGGAGGCCGTGGCCGCGCTCGCGCAGATCGTCGAGCGGTTCGAGCTGCGCGCGACGGGGCCGGTGCAGAGCGAGGCGCAGGTCTCGCTCCACCCCAAGGGTGGCCTCGTGCTCGACGTCGCGCCCGCTCCCTGACCGCGACGCTCGCACGCCGCACGCACCGAGCGCGCGAGCACGCCGGATCGCGTGCCGGCGGTGCCCCGTGCAGGTACGGCGAAGCCGGGTGCGGCTGGTTTGGCGCTCGACCGGACACCGCGTTCTTGGCAGATCGCGACGGTGTTCGCGCGACCACCGTTGCATCGGATCGCGAGCGGTTGGCTCATCGCGCTCGTCTGGACGTGCGGGTGCGGCGCCAAGTCGGAGCTCGAGGTGGGCCGACCGCGCGCGCCCGCTGGCCCGATGTCGGATGCCGCGACCGCACGCGACGCGACCGCCGATGCTCCGCGCGATCCACCGACGGACGCTGGCCCGATCGTGTGCTCGCGCGCGCGCATCGCCGCGAGCGTCTCGCTCGACGACACGACGCTCTCGGGCGTCACGCCGCGCGTCGTCGCGCTCCCGAACGGCGACACGGGAGTCGTCTACGTCAGCACCGACGGTGATCCGACGCGCGTCGTGTGGGAGCGCGTCGATGCGTCGCTCGCGCGCCTGACCGGGCCCGTCACCGTCTCCACCGCGAGCTTCACCTGGTCGGAAGCCGTCATCCGAGAAGGCGAGATCTTCCTCGCGTGGGGTCTCGCCGGCGATCGATCGAGCATCCTCCAGCGCATCGACGCCGACGGCCACACGATCGACGCCGCACGCGAGCTGCCGCTCCATCACCCCTCGGTGCTGAGCCCATCGCCGAACGGTCTGTTCTGGCTCGCCTTCGCGATGCGCGCCGACAACGCGCTCGAGATGGTCCATCTCGCGCTCGACGGCTCGCGGCTGCACGACGTCGTCACCGTCGATCTCGGCCGCTACGGATCCGGCCACGGCGCGATCGCCCGCGCCGGCAGCTCCTCGCACATCGTCGGCTATCCGCGCGAAGGCCCACCCGGCGTGCGCGAGGGATACGTCAACGCGCTCACCGAGGCGGGCGAGCTCGGTCCCGAGCGACAGCTGTCCGAAGACGGCGATCACACGGTGCTTCCCGTCCAGCACGGACCTTCGCTCGTCCTCGTCCGCGTCAACGACGAAGCCCTCGTCCTCGAACGAACGGACCCCACGACCCTCGAGCGAATCGACCGCGTCTCGTTCCCCTCCACGGGACGCGGCATCTCGCCGGCAACTCTCGGCGATCGATTGGTGATCGGCCATGCGCAGTCAGGCACCTTCTTCCTCGACGACTTCGGTCCCGATCTCTCCGCCGTGGAGCGCACGACCATGTCACTCCCCAGCCCCACGACCGGCTCCGGCCAAAGCGTCGCCACCTTCCCCGGTGCCGTGGTGTTCGCATTCACGCTCGCCGATGGCCCGCGGACCCATCCCTGGCTGGTCCGCGTCGAGTGCTCGACCGATTGAGCACGCTGCCCGTCACGTGGTCGGCGATCCCGATGACCGTCGATGGTCGTCGCGCGATCCTCGGCAGCATCGAGCGCTTCCTCGCTCGCACGCGCCGGTCTCGGCGGATCACGGCGCCGCGAGGCCGACGAGCGCACACTGCTCGACGTACCGTGGCCCGCAGACCGCGCCGGCCACGACCGGGTCCAGATCGATCTCGATCACCGACTCCTCCTCGAGAACGACGGGGCAGCTGTACCCGCAGCCGACGAGGCGCTCCTCGTCGAAGCGCGGGAGCCGATCGAGGGTACCGCCCTCGGGTGGGCAGGGCGGCTCGGCGGATCCGTCGAGCACGACGGTCAAGCGCACGGCCACCGTCCGTTCGGGAGCGTCGGACGCCAGCAGCGGGGAGCCCTCGACGAGATCGGAGAGCACGAACGTGTCGAGCACCTCCGCCGAGAGCTGCGGGATGCGCTCGCGCGGGATCCGCAAGCACACGCGCGCCGACGGGATCGCCTCGCAGCCGGCGACAAGGCACTCGTCGACGATCGTGGTCGGTCGGCACCGCGGCACGGTCGGCGTGCGCACGAAGTCGAACACGTAGAGAACGTCTTGGGCGTTGTGCGGCGGGCGGAACACGCGCGCGACGAGCGGATCGCCCTCGTCGTCGACGCACGAGATCGGCGCGCTCGTGTCGATCTCGAGCTCGACGCCGTGCTCGACCGTGCACCCGGTCAGCGTCGCCGCCGCTGCGAGCGCGACCGTCACCCACGACGTGCTCATCGTGCGCCCCTCAACGTCACGGGCGTACGGACGTCGGGCTCGAAGAGCAGAGCGCCGGTGACGACGGCGCCGATCGTGGCCGCGCCCGCGATGGCGATCCAGAAGAGCGGCTCCTCCACGATGGGGCGTGGTGGGATCACGCCACCCTCCGTGAGCAGGTCGTGCAAGAGGGCGCGCACCGCGTCGCGCGCCGAAGCCGGCTGCGCGCGCCGCTCGATACGCAGCGGCGGCTGGTCGTCGATCACGAGGGTGGCGCGAAGGCGCAGGTCACGCGCGCCGCGTTGGCCGTCGAGCAGCACGACGCGCCGGTCGCGCACCGCGATCTGCAGCAGGCGCATCGCCTCCCAGGCATCGGCGTCGCCTGCGCGCTCGCGCCATTGTCGAGCCGCCAGCTCTGGTGTCGCCGGGGGCAGCGTGAGCTCGACGACGTCACCCGCAGCACTTCGCGAGACGCGAACCGTCTCGTGCGCGTCGGCCGATCCCGCGCGCGTGAGCGCGACCACGTGCTCACCGGCCACCACGTCGAGCGTGCACGGCGTGACGCACGCCGCGTTGCGGCCGTCGATCCACACGCCGGCACCCTCGGGTGTCGAGCGCACCGCGAGCGGCACGCGTTCGGCACGGACGGCTGCAGCCGTGGCGTCCGCGAGAAGTCTCTCGGCGCGTGGCGAGATCGCGTCGGCGGCGTCGGGGATCGGGAGGCCGAGCGTGCCGAGCTGCGTCGCGACGCGCGCCGCGGCGGCATCGTCGCCCGCCGCGAGATGGCACGCGCACAGGTAGGTGAGCACGCGGGCCGCCGCATCGCGATCTCCGCGAGCCAGGGCGCTCACGACGAGCGCAGGCGGCGAGAGCGCCTCGATGCACGCGGGCATGTCCAACGTCTCGACGTATGCGCTCCGCGCTGCCGCGAGCACGGCGTCGAGCGCGGGATCGCCCTGCGCGCGGGGCTGCACGCCCGGCCGCTCACCGCTGCGCGCACCGGGTCTCTCGACGGTGCCGCGGACGGATGCGTCCGCGAGCCGGAGGCGCACGGCCGGATCGATCGGCGTCGCCAGGGCTCGGCGCGTGGCGTCGGCTGCGCCCGTCGTCACGACGGAGACCCCGGTGGCCCGCACCGCGCCGCCGCATCCCGCGACCACGACGCTCGCGATCGCGATCGCGATGGGCCTCATCGGATCCCGTGCCGCTTGAGGAGCTCGTGCAGGTGGGTGCGATCGATCCCGGCGTGCCGTGCCGCCTCGGCCA
>JADZFZ010000884.1 GCA_020854145.1 Deltaproteobacteria bacterium
AGATCCTCCGCACGCGCGACGAGGAGCTCGCCGAGCTCGAAGGTGCTGCCCCCGAAGCCGCCGAGGTCGAGGCCCCTCGGGACGACGGTGCGCCCCCTTCGCCGGAGCCGGAGGACCCCGTCGCCAAGGCCACGGCGGAGCTCGACGCGAAGCTCGCGTCCATGGGTGTGCTCGTCGCGCCTCCACCCGCCGAGCCACCCGAGCCGCTCACGCCCGAGAAGGCCGCCGAGATGAAGGCCGCCCTGCAGGCTGCCGGGATCACGCCGCCACCGGAGCTCGACGCGTTGCTCGTCGCGCTCGCGGCTCCCGACGCTCCGGCGCCTACGCCCGAAGCGACTCCCGCTCCTGCGCCTGCACCCGATGCGAGCGTGCTGCTCGCGCGCCTGCGCGCCCGCGAGAGCATCGCCGAAGAAGACTGGAGCGGCGTGGACCTCTCCCAGCAAGATCTCCGCGGCCTCGATCTCTCGGGCGCGATCTTCGTCGGAGCACGCTTCGTACGCGCGGACCTGACGGGCGCGCGGCTCGTCGGCGCGCAGCTCTCGGGCACGGACTTCACCGAGGCGACCCTTCGCGAGGCCACGCTCGCGCAAGCCGACCTCGACCGGGCGACGGTCGTGCGCGCCGACCTCTCGTCCGCGTGCCTCGACGAGGCCTGGCTCGAAGGCGTCGAGCTCACCGGCTCGCACCTGCCGCGCGCGACGGCCAAGAACGCGTGGATCGTCGAGGCGGATCTCGAGCGCTGTCACATGCCCGGCGTCGTGCTCGACGGCGCCGACCTGTCGTTCTCGAACCTCGTCGACGCCGACCTCCGCGGCGCGAGCCTGGTCGAGACGACGCTCGAGTCGGCCCGCGCGAATCGCGCCATCTTCGAGGAGGCCGATCTCACGAAGCTGCGCGCGTCGGAGGCGGCGATCTTCGAGGGAGCCTCGTTCAAGAACGCCAAGGCACCGGGCGCGAGGTTCCAGACCTCCAACCTCGACAAGGCGAACTTCTCGTTCGTCGATCTCACGCGCGCCGAGCTCTCCGAAGCGTCGCTGGTGCAGACGATCATGCACGGCTGCATCGTGCGCCACGGAGCCTTCCGCGGCGCCAAGATGGTCGGTTTCCTCGCCAACAAGGCCGACTTCTTCGAGGCCACCTTCGAAGGCGCCGACCTCGCGCACGCCGACCTCCGAGGCTCGAGCCTCTTCGGCGCGCAGCTCTGGCGCGCTCGTCTCGACGGTGCGCGATTCGAGCTCGCAGAGCTCGGAAGGACGATCCTCGCCACGTGACCCGCATCGACTCACGCGAGCGCCTCGCCGAGCTGGTCGAACGAGGCCCCGTGGCCGGTGTGGTCGTGGCCGATCTGGATCTCGCGGGAGCGTCGCTCTCCGGAGCGTCGTTCTCGGACGTCACGTTCGAGCGCGTGAAGCTCCGCGGCGCCGATCTGTCGAAGTCCACGCTCTCCGGCTGTCGTCTCGTGGATTGCGACCTCGTGGAGATCGACCTCTCGGACGCCACCCTCGCCGACGGCACCACGCTGCAGTCGGCCGGACGCGGCGTGGACCTCACGCGCGCCCGGCTCGCACGCGCGCGCGCGGTCTCCCTCGATCTGCGGCGCGCGCTCCTGCACGGGGCCGATCTGTCGGGCGCGATCCTCGTCGGCGCCAACCTCGAGTCGGTGCTCCTCGCAGGAGCCATCCTCGCCGGCGCGTCGCTCCGCAACACGCGACTCGTGGGCGCGCAGCTCATCGGATGCGACCTCTCCGAGGCCGACCTCCGCTACGCGGAAGTGGAAAGCGCCGTGATGACCGGCTCCAACCTCCGCGGCGCGAACCTCGAGGGGCTGCGGCTGACCCGGGTGGACCTCTCCGGTTGCGTGCTCGAACGAGCCAATCTCTCCGAGGCCGATCTGGGCGCGCTCGCCGCGGCTCCGTCCAGCTTCGCGGGTGCGCGGCTCTCCGGCGCGTCGCTCGCGCGCATGGCGCTCGCCGAGGCGGACCTGTCCGGAGCCGAGCTCGTCGGCGCCGATCTGTCCGGCTGCGGGCTCGCCGGCGCACGCCTCACCGACGCGAGCCTGGCGCGCACGAACCTGAAGGACGCCCAGCTCACGGAGGCCAACCTCGCGCGGGCCGACCTGCGGCAGGCCGATCTGACCGGCGCCGACCTGCGCCGCGCCAACCTCCACGAGGCCGTGCTCACCGGCGCGATCCTCACCGGCGCCGACCTCCGCGAGACCGTGCTCGCAGGCGCGCTCCTGGCCGAGGCCGACCTGCGCAGCGTCCGGCTCGAGGGGCGCGAGCTCGCTGGCGTGGCCATGCCGGGAGCCCGTCTGGACGGCGGTCGTCTCGACGCGGCCGTGCTCGGCGAGTCCGATCTCACCGGCGCGAGCTTGCGCGGCGCGTCCCTCGAGGGCGCGGACCTCTCCGGTGCGACGTTGTCGGGCGCCGACCTCGAGGCGGCGAACCTCCGGCGCGCGATCCTGGATTTCGCGATGCTCGACGAGGCGAAGCTCGACGCTGCCGATCTCGAAGACGCGCGGTGTGTCCAGGCGTCGTTCGGCGGGTGCACGATGCGCGGAACGAGGCTCGTCCGCACCGATCTCAGCGGCGCCGACCTGGACGGGATCGACCTCGTGCACGCGACGATGTCGCACGCGACGCTCGTTCGAACGAGCCTCGTCGGAGCGAAGCTCGGGGCCGCGGACCTACGAGGTTGCCCCATGCGCGACGTGGACCTCTCCAAGGCGTCGCTTCCCGGAGCGAACCTGAGCGAGGTGGACGCGTTCCAAGGGCTCTTCGTGGGCGCCGACCTCAGCGCGGCGATCTTCCTGAAGGTCCGCGCCCGACACGCCGACTTCTCGGGAGCCGAGCTCGACCTGGCAGACTTTCGCGGCGCTCGTCTCGACAGCGCCCATTTCGAGGGAACGAAAGCACGTCGCGCGCGGTTCGAGCTCGCCAACCTCGATCGGGCGCGCTTCGTCTCGGCCGATCTGCGTCAGGCGCGTCTCGGTCACGCGACCATGCGTTACTGCGATCTCTCGCACGCGAAGCTCGACGCCGCCGACCTGCCCTACGTGGACCTCGAGAGCGCGCGGATGCACCGCACCTCCCTCGGAGGCGCCGACCTCGACGGCGCCAACATGAAAGACGTGGACCGAACCGACGACGCTCTGGCGCGTGCCGAGCAGTTCTCCACCGCGAAACGGTGAAACAGATGCACGAGGAGCACCGATGAAAGCCGCAGAACGCCGAGCCGATCCGAGCCCGACACGCGCCGCGCCGAGGGACTCCGAGCCCCGACGCGCGACCAGGACGGGTGAGGCGCCGTCCTTCGTCGCCCGGGCGACCGTCGAGCGCGTGCTCGGCGGAATCGCCGAGCTCCGCGGAGCCGACGGCGCGCTCCTTCGCGCGGTGCCGCTCGGGACCCAGCCGCTCGCGGCCGGAGACCGCGTGCTCGCGGCCCTCGTCGGCGACGAGGCCTTCGTGCTCGGCGTGGTGGGAGCGACGGATGCCGCTCCGCAGCTGCGCGTCGAGCAGGAGGACGGTCGACGCCGCACCGTCCTGCACGTTCCCGCGGGCGACATCACGCTCCGGGCGGAGGCAGGCGCCATCGAGCTCGACGCGCGCGACGGGATCCGCCTCCAGGCCCCCGGCGCGACGAGCGTCTCGGTGGATCCGGGATCCGTTCGCGTCGTCGCGCCATCCGT
The DNA here is from genome assembly GCA_020854145.1 of Deltaproteobacteria bacterium. Taxonomy (GTDB): domain Bacteria; phylum Myxococcota_A; class Polyangia; order Polyangiales; family JADZFZ01; genus JADZFZ01. The sequence continues at coordinate 3,689 of JADZFZ010000884.1, forward strand.
CTCGGCCACCGCGGCGCGCGC
>JADZFZ010000885.1 GCA_020854145.1 Deltaproteobacteria bacterium
CTCGCGCTCCCCGTAATCCATGATGTGGAGGCTCCAGAGAAAGTCGTACACGCGCCACAGATCGTTGCGCCGCGCGGTGACCTTGCCGCTCAGAGCGTCGACGTAGACGCGTGTGCCCGCACCGTCGTCCAGCGCGACGCACCAGGCCGGCACCGGCTTTCCGCGGTACTCGACGGGAGCGTCCTCGATTCGCGTGATCGATTGCACTGCGGGGCTGCCCGACTGATCCGCTCGCGCGATCCGGCTGGCCATCTCGCGCGTGATCTCCGTGGGGCGCCCCGTGCGAGCATCGACGAGCATCCGACGTTCGCCCATCGTGGCTGCCAGGAGAGGTCGGCCGTCGACGATGCGCAGCGTGACCTCGGTCGCGCCTTGGAGGCTGCTCGGCCACGGTCCGAGGGCCGCGATGTCGACGGGCGCCGGCGCGGTCTCGCGCGTGCTGGGCTCGCCACGCACGGACTCGATCGGGACGACGGCGAAGAAGAGCCCGGTTGCCGTCCACACCGCGAGCTGCGCCATCGCGGCGAGCGCGAGCCATCGGTGAATTGCATAGAGTCGCCGATTCATCGGACGCTGCGAGCCGAGCGTACGTCAGTGCGCGTGCCCGGCGTGTGGATCCGTGGCGGCGGCAAGCGCGAAGTCCATCGTGATCCGCTCGGAGCCGACCTCGAGCCGGACGCTGAGCTCGCCTCCCGAGGCAGGCAACGCCCGCGTTGCGACGAGCGCTCCGATGGTCGCATCGGGTGCGAGCGGTGACTCCACCTCGGCTCCCGCGGCCGGAAGGTGACGAAGCCTCGCATTGCGCACACGGTCCATCGCGATCGGCACACGCAATGCGTCGCTGAGGAACACTTGGTGGCGCCCGTCGGGTCGCGAGACGAGCTCGATGTGCACGTCTCCCTGCATGCCGAGCTGTCCACCGTGCCGCGGCGTGTGGTCCTCGTGGGCAGCGGGGTCCGCGGCTGCAGCAGCATGGTCGTGCGCACCGTGCCCGTGGCCGATGGCTGCGGCGCCCGTGCGCGGGGACGTGGCTGGAGCGGATCGTGTCGCGGGCTCCGTCTCGGCGGACGAAGACGAGGAGCAAGCGCCCATGAGCGCCGCGCACACGACGAGGGCGGAGAGATGGAGTCGGCTCATGGCTCGCAAAGACGAGCAGCGCTCGTGCCAGCGGCGGATGGGGAGCCACCCGATCCTGGCGGTCGCGAGAGTGGCTGGCGCAGTCACTTCGTGTGACCGCACCAGTCACAGATGCGGGTCGAGGTGCGCTCGACTATCGAAGATCGAGCGTACGCGCGAGCACGCGCTGCCCGTCCGTCCACAACGCGGCCAGTCGGCGATCACCCGACGCCACCAGGCCGGCGCTCGTCGCGCCCGCGCCCGGCGCCGAGACACGCACGGGATCCCGGGCGCGTTCACCGTCGGCGTCGAAGGTGTCGACGAACAGCCCGGACGCGAACGGGTCTTCGCCTGTCGTCGAGCTCGCCACCACGAAGCTTCCATCCTCCCATCCTGCGACGGCGATCGGCTCCGAGCGATCCCCGAGGCGAACGTGCCGGGGCTCGGTCCACACGGGAGCGCAGGTCGGGCCGACGCGCTGCGCGAAGACGACGTCGTCGGGCACGTTTCGCCAGGTCACGACGATGCCGTCACCGGCGCGCGCGATGGGACCGAGGATCTCCTGCGCGTCGGTATCGGCCAGCGCGATAGGCGCATCGTGACGCCAGCTCCCGTCGGCTCCGACGCAGTGGACGAGCACGTCGCCACCCTCGCGGCTCTCCTCCGGGAGCGCGACGAGGAACCAACCATCGGCGGCGGCGACGAGCGGGCGAGGGACACCCGCGTTGGGCCCGTCGAAGAGCGCGACATCGAGCGGCGCCGCTCCCTCGATGCGCGCCACGACGCGTTGGCCGGCCGGCGATGGATAGTGGCCTTCGCCCCACGCGAGCACGGCGTCGGTCGGCCCGAGCAATGTCGCCGACGGGAAGTTCCCGGGTGCGATCGTGCGCGCGGCGGACAACACCGGCACCGAGTCGACGCCTTCCATCCAGCGTGAATCGACGTCGCCTTCTCCGGGATCCGCGCCGAGCCCGCCGCTCTGGTCCTCCCACACCGAGAGTGCGCGCACGATGCTGGCGGGCCCCGTCCAGCTCACGAGCCGAGCGTGCCGCTGGATGCCGTCGATTCGCTCGTTGACCCGAAAGGTCGATCCGATCTCGCCCGTCGATGGGCTCCACGTCCGAGCGACGACGCCGTAATACGAGTCGCCCACGAGCGACGCGTCCGGCGCGGTCCATTGAACGAGGATGCGTGCGTCCGCGGCGCCGAGCGCCGCCGCCGACAGCTCCTCGACGTTGAACGGCCGAGCGTCCTCGTGCACGACCGCGAAGGACGCGCGCACGCAGCTTCCTGCGACACACGTCTGACCCGCGGCGCATCGCACCTCGTCGCTGTAGGTGCCGTCCGCTCCGCACACGTAGTGACCGCTTGCGGAGCAGCCTCCGCGCGATCCCGGCGTGCATCGCTCCACGCAGGCTTCTGCCGTCGCATCACAAACGGGCGGGCTCGCCTCATCCCGAAAGCAGCCGAGCTCGCGCTCGAGGCGCAGCCCGTCCGCGCTGCACCGGAAGAGCTCCGTGAAGGCGGGCGCGCCCAGACAGACAGCGGAGTTGGGATGGCAGGGCAGGCAATGGCCATCGACGCAGGCCGGCGCATCCATGGCGCAGTCGTCGTCGCTGCCGCACGTCGTGGGAGGCGGCGGGGCCGGCGGCGGGGGAGGTGCAGGAGGCGGAGGCGGCGGGGCGGGCGGCGGAGCCGGCGTCGTCGGTGGAGTCGGAGGCGACGCCGCGTCCGTGTGCCCATCTGGTGTCTCCGAATCATCCGGGCGTGTCGCGACATCCGGCATGGAAGCGTCCGCGACGGGCCCGGCGTCCCGATCTTCGGAACGGTCCTGCGTGCCGACACAACCCCAGGCCATCCAGAGCGAGAGCAACATCGAAATGCGCATGTCCGGGGCGCTACGCAACCCCGGAGCCACGAGACCGAGCCGCCGCATCTGCCTGAGAAACAGGCCCGAACGGAGCGCGGGCAGCAGGCATCTGTTCCATGCTGTTCCATCCCGTCCCCTA
>JADZFZ010000886.1 GCA_020854145.1 Deltaproteobacteria bacterium
CGTCCGCGAGCGCGTCCGCGAGCTTCGTGCCCTTCGGGATCAAGACCGCGATGGGAAACGAGTCGCCGACGATCTTCCTCAGCACCTGCGGGAACAGCCCGATTGCGAGCATGGAGATGGCGATCACGGGGGCAGGCAGGTCGTCGCGAAACACCCCCGAGCCGACGCCGTCCGCAATCAGCCGGAGCACGAGCGGCAGATGCCCGCGGGCGAATCGATCGGCGATTCTCTTTCTGCGGTCGCCAGAGACCAGGATCTCGCGAATGACGATTCGCACGACCTGCGCCTCCTCCTCGCTCAGGCGTGCGATGCGCTGGAACAGCGCCCGAATCCGCGTATCGACGGGACGGTCCGGGCTCAGCGCCGCCTCGAAGTCTCGGAGGATCTCCGCGTAGCGCTCTTCGACGACTCCCAGGAAGAGGTCGTCTTTCGCCGAGAAGTAGTAATAGACCATTCCGATGCTCGTGCCGGCGTCGGCCGCAATGGCACGGAGCGACGCTCCGTCGACGCCGTCGGCGAGGAATCGCTCGCGCGCCGCCGACACGATTCGTGACGAGATGTCGGATCGCGGGCGCGCCATCAGCCGAGCTTCTTTCGGAACCGGACCGAGGACAGAACGACCAGGGCGAGCAGAATTCCCCCGAGCCAGACGAGCTCCGGCGCGACGTCGTCGAACGCTGCTCCTTTGAGCGTGATCCCGCGCACGATTCGCAGGAAGTGCGTGAGCGGCAGCGCCTGGGAAAGCCACTGCGCAGGCTCGGGCATCCCCTCGAACGGGAACATGAACCCGGACAGCAGGATGTTCGGCAGCATGAAGAAGAAGCTCATCTGCATGGCTTGCTGCTGCGTCTTCGCCAGCGTGCTGAAGAAGAGCCCGAGCGCCAGGTTCGCGGCGATGAACAGGAAAGACAGCAGATAGAGCAGCGGCAGCGAGCCCACCAAGGGGACGTCGAACACCCATCTTCCGAACACGAGCACGAGGGTCATCTGCACGTAGCCGATGACCACGTAGGGCACGATCTTGCCGAGCACGATCTCGACGCGATTGACCGGAGAGACGATGAGCAGCTCGAGCGTCCCGCGCTCTCGCTCGCGCGCGACGGCCATCGCCGTCAAGAGCACCATCGTCATCGTGAGGATCACGCCGATGAGGCCCGGCACGATGTACACGGCGGTGCGGAGATCGGGGTTGTACCAGGTCGTCGGCTCGAGCGAGAGCGCGGCCACGGACGCTCCACCCGCCGCGCCCGACTTGCCGATTCGCCCGACGAGCAGCTCGCCCGATCGGGCCGCGACCAGCGATGCTGCGGTGTTGGTCGCGCTCGCGACCGTCTGCGGGTCGGAGCCGTCGACGACGAGCTGGAGCTGCACCGCGCTGCCCCGCGTCACGTCCGAGCCGTACCGTGCCGGGACCACGAGCGCGACGCGCGCGCTTCCGTTGCGCATCGCGCGCTGGATCTCCTCGTAGCTGCGCACGTGGCCGGCGATGTCGTAATAGCCGGTCGCCTCCATCGCCCGCACGAGGTCACGCGATTGCGCCGATTGGTCCTGGTCGAACACGACCGTCGGCATGTGCCGCACGTCGGTATTGATCGCCCAGCCGAACAGCAACAGCTGCATGACGGGCAATCCGACCATCATCGCAGCCGTCAATCGATCCCGCCGGAGCTGGATGAGCTCCTTCCACGCAATCGTGAAGACGCGCGGCCCGATCACGCCGATGCCCCGTCCTCGCGGACCATCGAGACGAACGCGTCCTCGACGTTGGCGCGCGCCTCGCGCGGGCGCTCGACGGTCATTCCCGCATCGCCGAGCACCTCGAGCGTCAACGCGACCGGATCCAGCCCGTGCTTGACCGCGACGCGGAGCACGCTGCCGAAGTGCGCAACCTCGTCGACCTCCTCGCGCGCGCGAAGCAGCTCGGCCGCTCGACGCGCTTCGGGCACCTCCATCTCGGCGACCCGCAATCGACGACGCGCGAGCACCTCTCCCGGCGTGCCCACGTCGAGCACGGTGCCCCGGAAGATGAAGGCCAGACGGTGACAACGTTCGGCCTCGTCCATGTAGTGCGTCGTGACCAGCACCGACGTGCCCTCGGACGCGATGCGGTGAATCTGCTCCCAGAAATGACGGCGCGCGACGGGGTCCACTCCGGCAGTCGGCTCGTCGAGAAACAGGAGCGGCGGCTCGTGAATCGTGGCGCAAGCGAGCGCGACCCTCTGCTTCCAGCCCCCCGACAGCGTGCCTGCGATCTGTCTGCGTCGCTCCGACAACCCGATCTTCGCGAGCGTCTCGTCGACGCGCGACCGCCTTCGCGAGAACGGGATCCCGTAGATGCCGGCGTAGAAGCGAATGTTCTCGGCGACGGTCAGATCCTCGTACAGCGAGAATCGCTGCGTCATGTAGCCGATGCTCTGCTTGATCTTCTCGGCGTCCCTGCGGATGTCGTGACCCACGACGTGGCCGTCTCCCGACGTCGGATCGAGAATCCCGCACAACATTCGGATCGTCGTCGATTTGCCCGCGCCGTTCGGTCCGAGGACGCCGAAGATCTCGCCGCGGAAGACCTCGAGATCGAGGTCGCGCACGGCGACGAGCTTGCCGAACGTCCGGCCGAGCTTGCGGGTGACGATCACCCTCCGACGGTCGTCCGACGGTGCGCTCGTCATCGCCCCGGCCCTGCGTCGGCGCCTTGCAGCACGACGAATGCGGGCACTCCTGCGAGCAAGGCGTGTCGCGGATCGTCCACGCGGACGCGCACGCGCAGCACGAGATTGGGGCGCTCGCGCTCGCTGAACAGATACCTCGGCGTGAACTCGGTGCGCCGGCCGATGTGCTCGACGCGCCCGCGAAACGGACGACGCTCCGCATCGATGCGAATCGTCGCCCGAATCCCGACGCGAATCTGCGACGCCTGCGCCTGGGGAACGAAGACGTCGACGTAGGGATGGTCGATGTCGGCGACGGTGATGACCGGGGCGCCCGGTGCGACGACCTCGCCGGGGTCCACGTGAACGCGCAGCACCGTCGCCGGACCGTCCGCGCGAAGGACCGATCGCGCGAGCCTCTCGTCGGCTGCGCGCAACGCGGCTTCGGACGCCGCGAGCCGCGCTTCTGCGACGCGGACCTCTTCGTCGCGCGCTCCGCTCGCGAGCGCCCGACGTTGCTGGTTGAGCGCGGCGCGTTCGGCTTGGGCCTGCGCGAGCTGCGCCTCGAGCTCGTCGGTCACCATCGCAGCCGACGCCCCTCGCGCCACGAGCGTCCGCTGCCTCGCGAGGTTGCGCTCCAGCAACGTCTCTCGGGCGCGGATCGCGTTCATCCGCGCGCTCACCGCACGGATGTCCTCGCGTCTCGCGCCCTTCCGCAGGAGGTCGAGCTGTCCGCGCGCCGCGGCGACCTCGGCCGCTCGCGCCTCGCGGGCGATGCCGTCGAGCGTGCCGTCGAGCCTCGCGACGACGCTGCCTTCGCCGACACGACCGCCCTCGTCCACCCCGATCTCCAGCACGCGGCCCCCGAGCTCGAAACCGAGGACCTTCTCGTCGAGCTCGACGACTCCCTGCAGCGGTTCCGGCGAGCCGGCCTGCGCCTGACTGCAAGACACGAGGAAAAGCACGGAGGCGACCGCAGCGAGTGGCCACGCCCCTTCCCTTCTCCCGCCCCCATTCTTTATCATACGACTGACTTGGCGCGGCTCGGGGCGGACGTCAAGGGCCGAGTGTCCCGTGATAGGGTCGAAAACGTGAGCGCTCGTGAGGTCGGGCCGGTCGCACGTTGGCTCCTCGGCGTCACGACGGTGATCGCTGCGCTTTCACCGTCGGACGCGGGAGCGGACCGGCTCGTACCTGGCCCCGGCGAGGCCGGGCACGACGAGATGCTCGCCCGGCGCGCCGACGCGTTCGACGTTCAGATTCACGAGATCATGACGCCGTCGGTCGGCTGGGGGCTCGAAGCATTCGTCTCTCGCCCCGAGAATCGCGCTCTGATCGACGACTTCTTCGCACGAGGCGGTCGCGACTTTCGCGCCGAGACGGGTCGGCATCCGTACGAGGTCGTCGACTACTACGAGGAGCACGGCGATCTCGGGATGTTCGGCGGCGTGCAAGCCGCTGGAGACGCCTTCCGCTACGTGGTGCTCCGCGACTCCGGCGCTCCTGCCGAGGAGCTCGAACGTGCACGCCGCGCGCTCTTGCGCGCGATGGACGGTCTCCACTGGTACACCCGCGTGACGGGTCAGCCCGGAGTCTTCGCGCGCGGCATTCGGCGAATCACCCCGGAAGCCGGTGAGCCTCCTCTTCCCGGAGACCTCCCCGAGCTCGTGCCGCTCCGAGACGGCTCCGGCAATCCGCTTCCCGTCGACAAGCACGCGGTGTGGCGGGCCGATCAATCGGGCGAGCTGCCATTCCTCATCTGGCTCGACGACACCTCCAAGGACCAGGCGGCCGGCTACGTCATGGCGCTCGGGGCCGTGTACGACGCAGTCGTCGACGATCCCTCGGTCCCCACCGAGCTGGTGAATCGACTCGTGGAAGACGCGCGCGCGATCGGGCTGTCGCTGCTCGAGACCCGCGACATCGGCGCGTCGAGAACGACCGAGCTCGTGATCATGGACGCCGACGGTCGCCCGACCACGTTCCACGATCTGAGCGCCGAGGAGGTGGCGCCCGGGCTCGTGCTCCGCGACGCGACCAACGGCTTCAATGGCTGGATGGGACTGGCCATCCTCCGCACGCTCTTCCACATCACCGGCGACGAGCGAATCGGCCGATTCTATTACGAGGAGCTCATCGGTCGTCGCGGGTACCTCGACAACGTCGAGGCGACCATCAATGCGATGTACCTCGGACGAATGACCAACTACTCGAACGTCAACATGGCGTTCGTGTCCGCCTACGGGCTGCTCCGCTACGAGAGCGACCGCGACATCGGCATTCGATTGCGTGTGATCCTCGAGAACAAGCTGTACGCGGTCGGCGTCGATCGCGACGCGGACGATCTGGGTCAATCGTTCTTCGATTTCGTGTACGCGGGCTTCCGCGTGCTGGGAACGATGGGCGAAGGCACCGACGCGCGAGAAGACGGGATCCGCACGCTCGTCGAGCACCCGTCGCCGCCGCACTGGGACCGCACGCGGGTGAACTGCGACGAGGCGGAGCTGGCGGCGCTCCGCTGCACGCTCGACGACGGCACCGTCGTGACCCTGCTCGAGGGTGGCGGACGCGGCGGACAGGCGGTCGCCAGCGAGGCGATCCCGATGCGCCTTCGCCCGCCGAGCAACTTCGAGTGGCGCAGCGATCCCCACCGGGTCAATGGGGGCGGCGGCGAGCGGCTGAACCCGGGCGGCGACTTCCACGGGGCGTATTGGCTGGGACGATTCCTCACCGCGGGGACCGACGGCTTCGCCAACGTTTCGCCGCGCGCCCGCCCTGCGCCGCCGCGATCACCGGACCCGCCGGACGGCGGTCCGCCTCCGTCCGGCGATTCGGGGCCTCCACCGATCGATGGAGGTGCGCCGGA
>JADZFZ010000887.1 GCA_020854145.1 Deltaproteobacteria bacterium
ACGGTCGCGCGGCGTACGACCCGGCCTTCGGCGCGTACACCGTCGGCGCGACGTCGTTCGACGACGACGGTCAGACCTACGACGCGATCGGCGGCGAGGCCGGCGTTCGCGTGTACCCGGTCCGCGGTCTCGACCTCTACCTGAACTACGCGTTCGAGAACGTGGAGCTGCGCGAGAACAGCCCGAACGCCGCGCTCTACGACGACCAGCGCACGCCGCAGCACAAGATCAACGCGGGCGTCCAGGTGCGCACGAGCTTCGGGCTCGACCTGTCGCTCGACTTCCACTTCGTGGACGCGCAGCGATGGCGCGAGCGCATCATCGACGTCGCGCGCGGCGGCGTCGCATTCTTCTCGTTCGACCTCCCCGCGTACACGCAGCTCAACGCCCGTATCGGCTACCGCCTGCTCGACGACCGCCTCGACCTCGGCATCGTCGGCACGAACCTCACGGGCGAGCACCGCGAGCACCCCTTCGGACAACCAACGCAGGTGACCATCGTCGGCACCGCGGGACTGCGGTTCTAGGAGCCACCGATGGGAAAGAGAACCTCGGCCATCCTCCTCCTCCTCGCGGCCTCGGCGCTCGCGACCTGCACCGACCCGAACGTGGACACGTTCGAGTCCCAGGGCGGCGCGGGCCCCGACCCGCTCGGGCTCATCAGCGGCACCGTCGTCTACAGCGGGCCGCCCCCCGCGTGCACCGACGACGGCCACGTCGTCGGCAACGTCGTGCTGCTGCTCTTCGATTACGACAACCCGTCGCCGCCCGACGGCCTCGCGACCTCCGCGCGCAGCGCGCACTCGATCCCGGGGGACGTGCTCTTCGGCTCGGCGCGCGCGTCGCTCTGCGCCTGCCGCGAGACCGACACGTGCCCCGCGGTCGCGACCGTGTCGGCGCCGTTCGACTGGCCGGGCATCGCGCAAGGGCGCGAGTACCAGGTGCGGGCGTTCTTCGACACGGACGGCGACTTCAGCCCGTTCTTCGGCGTGCGCAACCTGCCGACGCGCGGCGACGTCGCCGGAGGCGCGGTCGAAGACGCGCGCGCCATCGCACCGCGGTTCGTCCGCGTCGCGGTCGGGACGCGAGAGACCCCCGACGGGCGCGACAACGACGGCGACGGGATGGTCGACGAAGAGGGCGAGGTCCACGTCAACCGGTTCGGCGCGCACGTCTCCGGGCTGACCGTTACGCTGGGCCTCCAGCAGCCCTACGAGCGGCCGTATTACACGATCGGCTACGACCCCGAGGTCACGGCCCCGACCCAACCCGAGCTCTGCGACAACCCGAGCCCCGGCGAGTTCCGCCCGTGCCTCAGCGCGCAGGCGAAGCTGCCGCCGCCGTCGTTGACCGATCCGGTCATGCGCGTCGGGTTCCTCTACAACCCTCTGCCCTTGCTGTTCTCGATCCTGCAGTACGACGCGGACGACCCGGCCGACCCGGTCACCGCGGTGCTGAATCGTGCGGGCATCTCGTACGATCCTTCGGCCGCGCGGTTCCTGCTCGCGTACGAGGACGTGGACCGGGACCTCGTCTACAACGAGCTGCCGGACGACGGGCACGCGATCCTCGGAAGCGCGGGCGTGCAATCGTTCTTCCCACGCGTGGTCCTGGCGCGGAGGCAGACGGTGGCGCAGACCCAGCGTGGAGAGCCGCGCATCCTGATGATCGGGACGGTCAACCCGCTGTTGTACCTCGATCCCATCGACGGCATCGCGGCGCCTCCCGCAGCCGGACAGCCGCACACGGTCGCGTGCCCGCCGGGCGCGGCAGGCTGTCGCATGACGGTCAACCCCGTGCAGCAGATGCCCGTGGTGGTGCCGCCGGTCGCGGTGCAGCTGCTCAACCCGACGAGCCTCTCGTGCGTGGTGCCGATCCTGGGGCCCGAGACGGATCGCGAGCGCTTCATCCCCCGCGACGCGATGACGAACCCAGCAGGTGCGACGCGCTACGTGGTGTGCCGCGAGCTGCCGCTCGGCGACTACGCCTTCAACATCGTCAACCAGACGGGCCAGGCGTGGACGGTGCCCAACGATCTCGGTCGGGGCATCGGCGCCGAAGAGGGCAGCCCCGAGGACCTCGTGCTCAACCCGAGGAGCGTCCTCGGCGCGGGCGGCGAGCGCGTGGCTCCGCTCGAGTCGCAGGCCACCGTGCTCACCGTCTACGACCCGGATCCGGAGGACGGCGTAGCCGATGGCTGCCCCGCGGAAGCCGCGAACCCGGTTCCGTTCAACGAGAGCCTCATCGACTTCTGCTGTGCGCCCGTGCGCCATCTCTGCGCCAACGCGACGCCACCTCCCGACCCGCCCGTCGATCCGCCGATCCCCGATTTCTGCTGTCCCTGAGCGCTGCGAGTCGGCTTGCAGGTCCACCGGCAGATCGACGCGCTCGCGCGCGCGGACGACGCTGACGGCAGCACTCTCGTCCGCGCGGCGTGGGCCATCGGGAACTTCGACGGCGTCCACCTGGGTCACCGGCGCATCGTCGAACGGCTTCGGGCTCGTGCGTCCGCCTCGAGCGCCGAGCCGTGGGTGCTGACGTTCGATCCGCACCCCACGGCGGTGCTTCGTCCGGAGCGGCCGCTCGTGCTGCTCACGTCCATCGACCGGCGGCTGGAGCTGCTCGAAGGGCTCGGCGTCGCGGGCGTCGTGGTGACGCCGTTCGACGACGCGATCGCGAAGCTGGCCCCGGCCGACTTCGCCGCGGGGTTGCTGCGCGAGCGGATGGGCGCGTGCGCCGTGGTCGTCGGCTCCGACTTCCGGTTCGGTGCGGGTCGCGCAGGAGACGTGGTCGCGCTCGCGTCGTTCGGTGCGGCGGCTGGGTTCGTCGTGGAGGTCGTCGAGCCCGTGGAGGCAGAGGGGAGCGTCGTGTCGTCGACGCGCGTGCGCGCCAAGCTCGGCGAGGGAGACGTGCGAGCCGTGGCGCGGCTGCTCGCGCGAAGCCACGACGTCGACGGGATCGTCGTGGAGGGGCAACGCCGAGGTCGCACGCTGGGATTCCCGACGGCGAACCTGGAGACGGTCGAGGCGGCCCTGCCCTGCGACGGGGTGTACGCCTGTCGCGCGCGCCTGGACGACGGTCGGGTCGTGCCCGCGGTGGCGAACCTCGGCGTCCGACCGACGGTCGCGGCCGGCAGGTCGCTGGAAGCGCACCTGCTCGACTTCGATGGGGACCTCTACGGGTCGCGCGTGCGCTTGGCGTTCGTGGATCGCATCCGCGACGAGAAGAAGTTCGCCGGGCTCGACGAGCTGCGTGCGCAGATCGCGGCGGACGTCGCGCGCGGGCGGGTGCTGCTGGCCGAGGACGGACCGAGATGAGCCATGGAGGACCGGACGACGAGACGCGGGACACGGACGCGCCGGGACGCCCGCTGCCGACGGCGGCGCTCGCGCGCCTCTACGAGGAGCAAGGGCTGACGCAGCTGGCGATCGCGACCTGGAGGGACGTGCTCGCGGCGAGCCCGGCCGACGTGGACGCGATGGCCGCGCTGCAGTCGCTGGGCGCGAAGCTGCCGGACGGCGCGACGTCGCCGTCGCTGGGGGTGAGCCTCGAGTCGTCGGGAGAGCTGCCGACCGGATACGGGCGCGACGAGGTGGTCGCGTTGCCGGTCGATGCGACTTCGCTGCTCGTCTACTGGGAGATCACCGACGCCGGGATCCAGCGCGGCAGGCTCGCCGGAGGCGACGGCCCCATCGCGCTCCGCGTGGTCTCGACGTGGCTCGGCGACGACGGCGCGCCCGCGCAACACACGCGCGACTCGATCCTGACCGCGACCATGGGCGAGGCGATCGTCGAAGGGCTGCAGGACGGTGCCGCGCACGTCTGCGCCGTCGGGCTCGTCGCGAGCCAGCGAGCGAGCGCCTTCGTGCCCATCGCCCACGCCGCGCCGATCGCGACACCGCGCGCACGCTGAGATTCACGCCCTTCGCTGGCGCTCGGGCGTGTTGCGACCTCGCCGGCCGCCCGCTGCGCGCGCGCCAGGCTCACTCGGAATTCGGGACCAGGCCCCCTCTCCCCGAATGGGGAGAGGGTCGGGGTGAGGGGCGAGCGCTGGACGAATTCACGCCCTTCGCTAGACGCTCGGGCGTGTTGCGACTTCGCCGTCGCCCGCCTCCGCGGGCTCGGGCTCACTCGGAATTCCGAGACTGCGGGCAACCGGGAGGCGAGGTTGCCGAAAGAGCACCACGGAGGTGATCCGTGATGCGCGTGACGCGACGATGGGTGATTGCACTGGTATCGGTGGTCTCGATGGGAGCGGCGCTCGGGGTCGCCGCTCGGACGCAGGCGCAGCGAGCTCGGCTGCGCGAGCCGTCGCTCGCCGAGGTCCTGCGGATGGCCGAACGCTGGTCGGTGGCTCGAGTTGCCGGACCGGGGTCGGCCAGAGCGCGCGCACGCTGGGCGAAGCTGGTGCCACGCGTGGCCGTCTCGGTACGACGCGGTCTCGGGTCGGATCGGAGCTTATCGCAAGCGCTGTCGGGCTCGGACCGGACGGTCATCGCGCTCGACGACTCGTTGTCGGTCGAGGTGACGGCGACGTTGCCCCTCGACGACGTCGTCTTCACGCGGGACGAGGTGGCGTTGTCGCGCGAGGAGAGTCGTCGTTACGCGCGGCGCGCGGACGTCGCGCTCGCGGTAGCGCGGGCATGGGCACGATGGCGGGCTGCGCGGCGCGCGTTCGCCCGAACGGCGGAGGAGGCGGAGCGCGACGCGATGGAGCTCGCCCAGGCGGAGCTCGACGCGTGGACAGGCGGCGGCTTCACACGCGCGCTCGTGCGTCTGCGGAGGTGATCGAGCTCCGGACCAGGCTCCCCCTCTCCGAATGGCGAGAGGGTCGGGGTGAGGGGCGAGCGCTCGACGAATCCCCCTGAAAAGTCGGGGTTCCGACGGAATGGAACTGCTCGTCCAGAAGCGACGTGATCTCGCGAGGTTGACCACGTCGATCCTGTCCCCCGCTATCGGAGCATGACGAGGGAGCGGGAGATGAAGTCGTAGACGGGAGCCCAGTAGACGCCGAGGACGAGGGTGGGGACGGCGAGCAGGCCGACGGTCCAGCCGTAGCTCTTGCGGACCTCGATGGCGGCGGGCGCGGCGGGCTTGGCGAGGTACATCGCCCGGAGCACGCGTGCGTAATAGAAGAGCGAGACGACGCTGTTGACGACACCGATGACGGCGAGGAAGGCGTTGAGGTCGCCGCCTCGCTCGACGAGCGCGGAGAACAGGTAGAACTTGCCGACGAAGCCGGCCATCGGAGGCAAGCCCGTCAGCGAGAACAGGAACAGCGCCATCGCGGCGGCCAGGCCGGGCGCCCGGAAGCCGAGGCCTTCGTACGCGTCGAGGGTCTCCTTGCCCGTCTTCTCGGCCACGGCGAGCACGACGAGGAACGCGCCGAGGTTCATGAAGCAGTAGACGGCGATGTAGAAGACGACCGCGCTCGCGCCTCGGTCGCTGAACGCGACGACGCCGAGGAGCATGTAGCCCGCGTGCGCGATGCTCGAGTACGCGAGCATGCGCTTGACCGACTTCTGCCCGAGCGCCGAGAGGTTGCCGACCGTCATCGTCGCGATGGCGAGCAGCCCGACGATCATCGGCCAGGGCACTTCGGTGTTGGCGTCGAGCGCCGCGCCGGTGCCGAGCGCATCGTGGAAGAAGCGCAGGATGACGGCGAAGCCCGCTGCCTTCGGGCCCACCGAGAAGAACGCCGTGATGGGCGTCGGCGATCCCTCGTACACGTCGGGCGCCCACATGTGGAACGGCGCCGCGCTGATCTTGTAGCCGAAGCCCGCGAGGATGCAGACGACTGCGACGATGGTCGCTTCGCTGATCCCGTGCTGCGTGATCTGCTGGGCGATCACACCGAGGTCGAGCGAGCCCGTGGC
>JADZFZ010000888.1 GCA_020854145.1 Deltaproteobacteria bacterium
CCGTGGGACGTGCATCCGTCACCGGTCCGAGACGGACCGAGAGCCGTCCCCCGGCGCCTTCGACGCTGGACGGTGGCGGCTCGACGCGCGGCGGGCGACGCGAGAAGCATCCGCTCGTCCACGAGGCGACGGTGATGCTCAGCGCGACCGCGACGCGTGACGCCCGCACGCTCATCGACCCACCTCCGCGATGATCGCGTCCGCGAGCGCCGCGAGCGCATCCTCCTCGGGCCGCAGCCGAAGGTGCACGTCGAAGGCGCGCTCGACCGGAGCCCCCGGCGTCGGGCCGCCTGCGACGCGCTCGACGACGATGCGTGCGGCGAGCTCCGCGTAGGGCTGATCGGCCTGGGCGTCGCGCACCACGTCGTGCTGGAGCGACACGATGCGGACGCGCCACTGCTCCGTGCCCTCCTGCCGCAGCGGAAGCGAACGAGCGCTCGCGAGCAACACTCCGCTCGTCTCGCGCAGCCCGACCCCGCCTCGGCGCCGGACCGCCGCCACGAGCGCGTCTCCGAGCAACGTCGCGATCTCCGGCACGAACCAGGCACGCGCGAGCGGCGTGTGCTCGTAGTCCTCGCGGTCGTACGAGCCCCCGATGGGCTGCGTGACCTCGCTGTCGATCGGGCCCACGACGATGGTTCGACCCTCGAGCGGCGTGGGACGCACGCTCTCGACGGCGGGTGCGGCCATCGCGGCGACCGGATGACCGAAAGGCGCGGCCGGTGCGGCGGTGCGCCGGACGCACGCGCCCATCGCGGGCACCATCGCGAACACAAAGAGCGCAAACGCGTTCCGCCGGATCACGCGGATCCTCCGTCGCCCTCCCCGGGCCCGGCGTCCTCGGGGCCGGCATCGACGACGGCGGGCTCGGCCGGGGGCGGCGCCGGCGGCTCGCTCGCGGGGGCCAGCGGCGTTCCCGCGCTGCCGTGATGCTCGTTGTACCGATAGCCGCCGGGAGCACCTCCCACGCGGGGTCCGGGATCACGGCCATCGGCGACGCTCGCCGGCGCGGCGAACGCACGCGTGTACGCGCGATCGAAGCCGTCGCCACGTCGTTCGGACCGATACGGCACCTTCACGCGGCCGTACGTGTAACCGTCACCCGACGGCGGCGCCGGGAGATACGGTCCACATCCGGTCGCGAGGATCGCAGAGACAGGCGCCGCACAACAAACGGCGAATAAGGCAAGGCGCTTCACTTGGAGGCCCGCCGGGTTCCGAGCAGCCGAACGACGAAGAAGAGCAGCACGGCGCCGAGCACCACCATACCTGCTACGCGCACCGATGTGATCGCCAAGGAGCGGGGTCGCGGATCGGTCAGCTGGACGCCGTAGCCGCCGTAGAGGGCAGCCAGGAACGACGCGCCTCCATGGAGCAGGCAGCCGAGGTAGGTCGCGACGCCGACCACCCTGGCCTCCATGACCGACCGTGCCGCTCTCGGCAGGAGCCACGCACCCAGCAACGCGCCGAAGCCGAGCGTCGCGAGGGTCGACGCGAGCCGATCGACCGGCCCCGGAAGGGAAGCGACGGCCCACGGCGACGTCGGAGATTGGCTCGCGAAGACGAACCACACCGCCGCGCCGCCAGCCAGCGCCACGAACACGATTCCCAGCCGGATCAGGCTGTCGGCAACGACGTCGGTCGTGCTCCCGTCGGCCGCGCGAGCCGCGACGGGCTCGCTCGCTCGCTCCGGCGCCGACCGAGCGTCGAGCTCGGCCGACGCCGGACCCGCCAGGCCGTCGTCGCTCTGCACGTCCATCGCGCGCCCGCTTTACGAGCGAACGAGGCTCCGCACAAGCGAGTCGCCCGAGCCCGCCCTGCACCGATTGGCGGTCTGGCCGCGGGCCCGTACATTGCGCCTCCGCATGCTCGACCCTCGACACGTAGCCGATCACCTCGACGAGATCCGCGCGTCCATGGCGCGCCGCGGACCCGCCGCCGCCGCCCTGCTCGACGACGCGCTCGCCTCGCACGTACGGGGGCGGCGCGAGTGCATCGTGCGGGGCGATGCGCTCCGGCACGCGCAGAAGGAGTCCAACGCGGCGATGGCGCGCATGGACAAGAAGAGCCCGGAGTTCGCCGCACGCCGCGACGAGCTGCGCCGCACCTCCGACGAGGTGAAGGAGCTCGAAGCGCGCCAGAAGGAGCACGAGGCTGCCATCGAGCTCGCGTTGCTCGCGATCCCCAACACGCCCCACGAGGCATGTCCGCCGGGCACGAGCAGCGAGGACAACCCCGTCGTGCGTACGTGGGGAGAGAAGCCCGACGTGCCCACGCCCAAGCCGCACTGGGACATCGGAACGGCGCTCGGGATCCTCGACTTCGATCGCGCCACGAAGATCAGCGGGCCCCGCTTCGCCGTGCTGCTCGGACAGGCCGCGAGGCTCGAGCGCGCGCTCATCACCTTCATGGTCGACCTCCACGCGCGCGAGCACGGCTACCGGGAGATCTGGGTGCCTGCGATCGTCGCGCGGCGCACGTTGCGCGGCACCGGTCAGCTGCCGAAGTTCGAGCAGGACGTCTTTCGCCTGGTGAAGGGCGCGTCGCTCGTGGCTGCGGAGGCCGAGGCGTCGGAGGCAGGCGCCGCGACCGGCGAGGACGCCGACCTCTTCCTGAGCCCGACCGCGGAGGTGCAGGTCACCAACCTCTACGGCGGGGAGATCCTCGAGTCTCTGCCGATCGCGTTCGTCGCATACGCGCCGTGCTTCCGCAGCGAGGTCGGGTCCTACGGCAAGGACGTGCGGGGGCTCATCCGGCGACACCAGTTCGACAAGGTGGAGCTCGTGCGCATCTGCCGGCCCGAGCGCTCGATGGAGGAGCTCGAGCTGCTCGTCGGTCACGCCGAGACCGTGCTCAAGCGGCTCGGCCTGCACCATCGGGTCGTCGAGCTCTGCGCGGGCGACCTCGGCTTCGCGGCCACGAGGACGTACGACATCGAGGTGTGGCTGCCCGGCGAGGGTGCCTATCGCGAGATCTCGAGCTGCTCGAACTGCACCGATTTCCAGGCACGGCGCGCGTCCATCCGTTTCCGCGACGACAAGCGCAACCGGTTGGTGCACACGCTCAACGGCAGCGGGCTCGCGGTCGGTCGCACGATGGTCGCCATCTTGGAGCAGGGTCTGCAGCCCGACGGAAGCGTGCGAGTCCCCGACGCGCTCGTGCCCTACTTCGGCAGCGATCGCATCGTCGCGGAGTGAGCCGTGCGCGCCGATCCCGTCCGTCGCGAGCCCATCGAACGCCTCCGCAGGCCCAGCAGCGATCGCGCCCCGCGAGACGGCTCGGGACGAACGGCTGGAGCGCTCGCCGTCGCGATCCTCGTCACCGTCGTCGCCGGTTGCGGAGCGCGCGCGCGCAGCGGCGCCACGGCGAGCGCCGAAGGCGGCGAGACGGCCACCCCGCGCGAGACGCCGGGCCCCGACGGGTTGCTCCGCGACGAGCGCGCGTTCCAGGACGCCTTCGTCGCGCGAGCGGGCGCGCGTGGCGCCCGGGCGCAGGTCATCCGGCCGTTTCGCGTGATGCTGCGCCGCGCCGATGGCGTGATCGTGGTCGGTCTCGATCGCCCCTACACCGATTGTCGCGACCGACCGAGCCGGCAGCAGTGCATCGACGAGCTGCTCGATCGCGTCGAGCGACGCGTGGGCACCTCACCCCGCCTGCTCTCGACCGAGGAGGCGCGGCGAGCGCTCTCGTTGCGCCTGTTCTCGTCGGCCGCCGCGACGGAGCTCGCGCGCATGGCAGGGCGTCCCATCGTGTCCCGTGCTTACGCGCGCGACCTCGCCGCGGTCGTCGTCGTGCGGCGCGGCGCCTCCACGATCCCCGTGTCTCCCGAGGATCTGACCGGATGGGCGATCGACGAAGAGGAGGCCTTCCGACTCGCGCGCGCCGACCTCGAGCGGGGCGCCGAGACGCTCGTCTTCGACCGAGTGGAGCTCGCGCCCGGTGTCGCCGTGCTGGCCGTCGTGCACCGCGAGATCTTCAACTCCTCGTTCCTGTTCCTGCCGTCGGTGCTCGAGCGGATGGGTCGGCAGAGGCTCGGGGGCGACGTGGTGGCCATCGCGCCGAGCCGCGACGTCCTCGTCCTCGCCCCTGCGCGCGAGGAGCGCGCAGTCGGAGCGCTCGCCGCCTACGCACGCGACGAAGGGCTGCGCTCCGAGTCCGCGATCTCGCCGCTCGTCTACCGCGTGACCGCCGACGCGGTGACGCCGCTCGACGCGCCCGCCGCGCCCGCCGAGAGCCAGTGACCTGCCGCGTCGTCGGCCTCCAACGGCTGGCGCGCGACGCCGTCAGCAACACGCGCGCCGCACATCGTGCCGCCAGGTGCCGGCCATGCACACGCGAGCCGCGGAGAACCGCCCATCGCAGAGCACCTCGCCCTCCGTGCTGCACGGGCACCCCGGAAGATCGGGCACCTCCGCACACGTCGTCGAGCCGGCGTCATTCGGTCTGCAAGGCCCGTCGAAGAACCCCTGCCACCGACCACCGCAGCAGTGAAAGTTCTCGGATCCTCCGACGCCGCACGCGAGGGTGCCTTCACACATCGCACACGACTCACCGTCGACCGGCTCGTTGCAGCTCGTCGGTGGAGTGCGTGCATCGGGCACCTCGTCCACGCGCGCGTCCGGCGGTTCGACCACGAGCATGTCCTGCGACCCGCCCCCATCCGCGCCCGCGTCGCGTGGCTCCGGCGGCTCGCCGCATGCGGCCCCGAAGGCTGCGACCGCCAAGCAGAGCCAGCGTGGTGGCGCGGTTCCGAGCCTCACGGATCCAGTCTTAGCAGCTGTCGCGATCACGGCGCGCGGACGACCGGCTCGGGTACCGCTCAGCCCGCGTCGATGCGACGCCCGCAGACCTGACACGCGCCGAACGCCTTCAGCACGGGCGCGTCACAGGCGCGGCATCGCGTGCGCGGCTCGAGCGTCGCTTCGTCGACGTGCTTGAGCTCGGGGAACCTCCTGCGCACGTGCTCCGCGTCCCACGGCTCGGCGGTCGCGTCAGGCGCGATCACGAGCGCGGCCGCGAGCTCGCCCGAGAGGCTCCGCAACATCAGCAGCAACGACCCGATCTGCTGCGCATCCGCGCCGCGCGAGACGTCGGGAAGCGTCGCGTTCGCTGCGACGATCAGGCACACGACGAAGAGCCTGCGCGTGCTCGGCGCTCCATCGCGGTAGACACCGCCGCTCGTCTGCGGCTCTGCGCTCGAACGACCTCGCAACGCACGTTCGGCCAGCTCGCGCACGATTCCCAGGTACGACGCCTCCGCGATCTCGCCGTCGGTCCTCGGCGAGCTGTACGCGCCCGCGAGCGACCATCCCGCGCGCAGCTCGTAGAGCTTCTCCGCGATCGCACCGAGCGCCTCCGCCGGCGCGATCCACGACTCCCCGTCCAGGTGCATCCGATAGGGCTCGAGGCTCTCGGCGAGCGGCCGCATCCGCGCGTCGATGGCCAGCATGACGACGGCCACGTCGGCGGACCTCACGAACACCGGGTGCGACGCGGGACGCGATCGGCTCGACACGATCTCGCTCATCCGGCGGAGCATCGCGCCGCGCCGAGCCTGTGCGCAATCGGCCGACGAAGACCCGGTGAATTCGCAGCGTTTCGCTCCGCTCAGCTGCGGTTGCGACTTCGCCGTCGCCCGCTCGCGCGGGCTCGGGCTCACTCGGAATTCGGGACTCGACAGGACGGGGGTTGCAGGGGGGCGCCTAGCCCCCCTGCGAAAATCACGCAGGGCGTCCATGGGGTCGGTGCCACGAGGACGTCACACTGCGCCCTGCGAGCTCGCTCGAATTCGTCGAGCGCTCGCCCCTCACCCCGACCCTCTCCCCATTCGGGGAGAGGGGGCCTGGTCCGGTTTGCGTCGCACCTCTTGCGCGGCGTGACGCCCGGCCCCAGCCTCACCGCACCCACGATGGGCGAAAGTCAGATCGTCCGCTGTCCCTATTGCCACGAGACGTGCGAGGTCTGGATCGACATCGACCTCGAGGGCTCGTTCGTCCAGGACTGCGAAGTGTGCTGTCGGCCGTGGGTGCTCTACGTGCAACGCAACGACGAGGGCGACGTCCACGTCGACGTGACCCGCGCGCAGTAGCTCCTCGTCGCCCGTGGCTTCGGACGGGGCCTGCGCTATGAGCGGCCGATGACCACGACGACCATGCGAAACGGGCTCGTTCGTTACTCGCGCGACGACGCGGGTGTGGCGACGCTCGAGCTCACGAACCCTCCCGCGAACACCTACAGCCACGAGATGATGCGCGACCTCGACGACGCCATCCTCGAGGCGCGTTTCGACGATGCCTGTCACGTGCTCGTCGTGCGCGGCGCAGGCGAGAAGTTCTTCTGCGCAGGAGCCGACATCGCGATGCTCCAGCGCGTCACGCCGAGCTACAAGTACCAGTTCTGTCTGCACGCCAACGAGACGCTGCTTCGCCTCGAGCAGACTCCCAAGCTCGTGATCGCAGCGCTCCAAGGCCACTGCGTCGGAGGCGGCCTCGAGATCGCGATGGCGGCGGATCTGCGTGTGGCGGCACGGGGAACCGGCAAAGTCGGTCTGCCCGAGGTGACCCTCGGCGTGCTCCCGGGCACCGGGGGCACACAACGCCTCGCACGCCTGGTCGGTCGAGCCCGCGCGATCGAGCTCATCGCGGAAGCACGCTTGCTCGATTACGACGAGGCAGCGTCGATGGGTCTCGTGAGCCGTGTCCTCGACCGCGAAGGCTTCGGCCCGGCGCTCGATGCCTTCGCACGGAGCTTCTGTCCGCCCGGCAGAGCTGCGCTCGCGGTCGGCCTCTCGAAACGTGCGGTCGCGAGCGGCAGCGAGACCTCGCTCGAGGTGGGGCTCGCGCTCGAGCGTGAGCTGCAGCAGCGCCTCTTCGCGTCGGCCGATGCGGCCGAGGGCATCACGGCGTACGTCGAGAAGCGAAAGCCCTCGTTCGCGGGCAAGTGACGCTCGGTTTCGGGTAGGCTCGCGCGCATGTCGGACCCCGTGCACACGCCCGAAGGTGGCATCGGCGCATCGCTGCC
>JADZFZ010000889.1 GCA_020854145.1 Deltaproteobacteria bacterium
CCTGGCGGAACAGATTCTCGCCGTCGTCGGTGAGCAGGTGCTCCTCGCACGAAGCGCGCAGCTCGTTCCGGAGCCAATGTCCGATCGGCGGGGGCGGCGGCGGCGCGAGGCGCCGCAACAACGGGGGCGGGAGCGCGCCGTCGAGGATGCCGAGCAGCGGCGCGCGATCGAGCGCGGCACCGCCCGTCGTCAACCACTCGTGGAGCCGGTGGTCGAGGAACGGGGCGCGGAGCGCAAGGCCGTGCGTCACGGCCGAGGCCTCCGCCTCACGGAGCGCGCCCGACATGAGCGGACCCGCGAGCTCGACGGCCGCCACCGCGCGCTCGATCGCCACCTGCGCCGACGTCGCCGGCAGCACGCACGCCGGCCCGAGCGGAGCCAGCGCCCGCGCATCGACGTGCTTCGCGAGGTCGAAGCCGCTGCGCGCGTGGGCCAGCGCGTCGGGGCGCAGCAGGCGCCCGAGGGCCTCCGGTCCGAAGACGCCGCGGGTCGCGAGGTACGCGGGGGCGATCGCGTCGCTCGGCCCGAGATAGTCCGCGAGCGTGGCGGCGCGACCAAACGGCCGGCGGCGGGCGAGCACACGCGCCGCCACGCGCGTGAGCCCGCTCGTCGAGCCGTGACGACCGGCGCGCCAGAGCCAGCGCACGGCGCGCGCCGCGTCGATCCCGAGGAGCTGCGGGGTCGCGAGCCCCGCGAGCCAGACACGTTCGCCGGCGCTCCGCATGGCCGACGTGATCAACGCCGCGAGCGTCGCGCCCGTCGAGGGCTGATCTGCGGACGTCGCATCCCGAAACGCGCTCGCGAGCATGCCACCGTCGACGCGGTGCCGACGATGCTCGCCGCGAAACCAGTCCGCGAGCGCCGTCACCCCGTCCTGGCGTGCGCGCGCGCCGCGCGTGCGCGCGTCGTCGACGCCGCCCGCGAAATCGAGGACGTGCGTCCGCAGGCCGCGGCCGAGCATCGGCCGCACGAGCGCGAGAAGCGCCGCGGACGCCACGCTGCCGTCGACGAGGATGCCGACGTCGTCCTCCCCCGCGACCGCCGACTCGACGGTGTCGCGCAGCAGCCCGCCGAAGCGCGCGCGATCGACCTCGCGCTGGCCGCTCGGCCACGCCGACGCCTCCTCCCAGAAGCGCTCGATCCGCAGCCGAGACCCGCGCACGCGCACGATCGTCCCGGGAGCGACGGCGCGCACGCCGGTCGCGACGGTGATCGGCTCGGGCACGTACCCGAGCACCAGATAGGCGACCAGCGCCGCGGGATCGAGCGGCTCGCTCGGCCGGAGCGCGCGCACCTCGGACGCGAACGTGAACGTCCCGTCGCGCTCGCACACGTAGAGGGGCTTCGTGCCGAAGCGGTCGCGGCCGAGCAGGAGCTCGTGCCCCTCGCGATCCCAGAGCGCGAAAGCGAAGTTGCCGGCGAGGCGCTCGAGCGCGCCGATGCCGTACTGCTCGTAGAGATGGAGGATGACCTCGCTGCCGCACCCCGACTGGAATTGATGCCCGGCGGCCACGAGCTCCAGGCGCAGCTCGGTCGCGTTGGCGGGTTCCCCGTCGGCGACGAGCCAGAGGGTGCCGCGCTCGTTGCGGAGCGGCTGCAGGACCGCCTCCGCTCCGGGCCCGATCCCGCCCCGATGCGCGAGCGCCACCGAGGCATCGTACGCGACCGCGAGTCCACCCTCGAGCGGTGCCCGCCGCCCGAGCGCGTCCCGCATGGCCCTGATGGACGTCGTCAGCTCATCCCGGCCGCATCCCGGCCGCGGAACGATCCCCGCGATCGACCCCATTCACCCCTCCCCGTAGGACAAACCTTGCAGCGGCGCATTGTTTGCTGTCGGGGTTGCCGTTCTGCGGCAACCGACAAGCCTTGCAGCCGCCATGGCCGACGCCATGCCCGACAGCCCCCGACGACACCGCGCCCCGGGGTTGATTCTCTTTGCAATGCGGTAACTTCGGGTGAGCTGCCGGGCGGATCCGGAGGGGGCGCTGCGATCGTGCGGCGCAGGGCCGAGCATGGCACCCCCCTTGCTCATTCGCGGGCGGGGCGCGGACTCCTCCCCCTCCCACGACGCTCCTGCACCTCCTCCTGATCCGCGCTTCTGCCACGGCCGCGTCTGAGCAACGCGGCCGTGGCATGTTCTCTCCACGCGTCGCGCGACGGCGCTGCGGTTCAGTCGGTCCCTTCGGGATCCGGTCGATGCGCGTGCATCGGGCCGTACGGCCGCTCGCATTCCGCCTCCGCCTCCTCGTCCGCCACCCAGTCGCGCCCGGCCTCCGGGCTACGCCTCGGCTATGGAAGAGTCGTGCGCGGATGTCAAGAAAATCGACGCGATTTCACGCTCACCGCAGCTCGAACCGCACCGGAACCTCCATGAGCACGCGAACCGGGTGGCCCTCGGCATCACGTGCCGGCCGAAAGCGCCAGCGCCGGACCGCAGCGACCGCCGCGCCATCGAACGGCGGCTGCGAGCGCAGCACGCGGATCGCGGGCTCCGGCCGGCCTTCGCGATCGACCACGACCTCCAAGACCACCTGCCCCTCGAGCTCGAGCGCGCGCGCACGGGCCGGATACTCCGGCAACACGCGCTCGACGAGCTCGGGCG
>JADZFZ010000890.1 GCA_020854145.1 Deltaproteobacteria bacterium
ACTTTTCCTGTCGACGCGGCGCTGGAGACTGGAGACCTCGGCACGCGGGTTGCGAGAGTAGGGCCCGATGACCCGCGCATTCCCTCATCGCGCCTTGCTGCTCGCGACCGTCTGCTTTTGCGCCTGCGAGGCGCAGGCCGGCGGTGCGTTGACGCGGGGGCCCGGCGGCTCGACTCCTCGTACCGGCCCCGGTGCACCCCACGAGAGCGCGCCGGCATTGTCCCCCGACACGTGTGGAAACGGCCTCGACGACAACGGCAATGGCGCCGTCGACGAGGGTTGCGGATGCGCGCCGGGTGCAACCCAGTCGTGTTACGCCGGCCCGGCCGAGACGCGCGCGAAGGGCGTCTGCCGCGACGGTGTGCAGGAGTGCCGTCTCGAGGGCGAGTTCCCCCAATGGGGCCCGTGCCACGGCGCGGTGATCCCCATCGGCGAGATCGCGGCCAACGGCGCCGACGACGATTGCGACGGCGCCGCGGACGAGGACGCTCCGGGCGGGTCGTCGGGCGGAACGCCCTGTCTGCCGTCGGAGTTCGGTGCCGCCTGCGGTGACGCGTCGGACGGAGACTGTGACGGCCTCGTCGATTGCGACGATCCCGATTGCGCGTCGGCCGCCGCGTGCGCGAGCTGCGCGGTGCTCGAGTTCTCCTGTGCAGACGGCGTCGACGAAGACTGCGATGGCGCCGTCGATTGCAGCGACGTCGATTGCTCCATCGTGTGCAACCCGGGGATGCCGCCGCCGCCGCCCGGCGACGACGACCGCTGCGTCGAGGTCGAGTTCCGCTGCGACGACGGGCTCGACGAGGACTGCGACGGATCCGCCGATTGTGACGACGCCGACTGCGGCGCCACGTTCTTCTGCGGCTGCATCCCGTTCGAGCTCATCTGCGGCGACGGCCGCGACGACGACTGCGACGGCGCGGCCGACTGCGCCGACTCGGAGTGCGTGCGCGCAGGCAGCTGCGGCTGCAGCTGGGGCGAGAGCTCGTGCGCCGACGGCCGTGACGACGATTGCGACGGCAGCGTCGACTGCAACGACGCCGAGTGCGAGGACGATCTCGCCTGCCGCCGCTGCGAGCCTTTCGAGTGGCGCTGCGCCGACGGCGCGGACGACGATTGCGACGGCCTGGTCGATTGTGCCGACGACTACGATTGTGCAGCCGCGACCGAGTGTATGGCGCCCCCTCCCCCTCCGCCGCCCCCGGAGGACGGCTGCGAGGTCGGGTTCGTCTGCGTCCCCGGCACCGAGCGCTGGTGCGACACGCCGACCTATTGCCGCTGGGGCATCTCGGTGTGCATGCCCGACGGCCGCTGGGGCTCGTGCGTCGAGACCAGCGACCGCCCCGGAAGCTGCGGCGGCACCTATTACAGCACCGAATGTTGCCTCGCCGCGGGCGGCTGCTGCCAGGATTACCCGCTGCACCCGTCCGAGAGCCTCGGCGACTGCTTCGGCATCACCTGCGGGTGAGCGACTCACCCGCTGGACGCTGCCGCCGTTCGTTGCCGCCGAGCACGGGTATTGGGCTCCACCCGGAGGGTGGACGACTCTCACGGCCGCCATTCGATGCCGACGAGCACCCGGTATTGCAGATAGTAATAGGGCACGCCGGTCACCTTCGGGATCGGGAATGCCACGTCGTCGGGCTCGACGACGAGATGCCACGCGTCGGAGAGGCGAATCGCGACGCCCAGCAGCGAGCTGCCGATGAACGGCCCGAACGACCCGGCGGGGGCGCCCACCAGCCGCAACAGGAGCACGCTCATCCCGAGGTTCAGGGTCGAGCGCAGCTCCACGCGCTCGTGCCGCAACCAGGTGAACACGATCGACCCGTAGACGCTCGCGACGCCACGAGCGACCTCGCGCGCTTCGAGGGAGAACCACGGGTTCCATTCGAGGGACAATCCCGCCGTCCACCGGCTCGCGAGCGTCATGCGCGCGCCGGCGATCATCGCGAAGCCGCCGCGATCGATCCCGACGCCGCCCGCCGCGTAGCCGCGGAGGTGGCAACAGCGCGCGTGGTGGCTCGCGTGGTGATGGGGATGGGGATGGGCCGACGCGCTCGACGGCCACAGCACGGCGAGCGCCACGAGCGCGACCGTCGGTCGCACCCAACGGCGCGCGCGCCGGCGAACGACGGCGAGCACGACCGCGGCGAGCGCGAGCCATCCGAGCGCCGAGGTGCGCGACCGGCCGGGGGCGGCGGCACACGAGGCGATCTCGCTCGGCTCCTCGGCGCCGCACCACGCGTTGTCCGCCGTGCACCCCGCCTCCGTCGCGAGCGCGGTGTCGAGCACCTGCGCTGCGCGGGCGAGCCGTTCGGCACGCGTGCCCGGCGAGAACACCGCCGACAACAGGGCGATGGACGCGTCGGTGGCGGCATGGACGCGGCGGCGCCGGGGCTCCGTCTCGCCGTCGCAGAGGTCGAGCTCCGAGATGTGCGGGTGCCCGTCGCGCGCTTCGGTCGCGTCGTCGGTCACGGCCCAATCGACGAAGTTCAGCACGTGGCGAATGCGCAGATCGGACGGCGCGCGGAACGTGTGCGTGAAGGCGTCCTGCAACGCGTGGAGGGCGCGCCCGATGTGGAACGCGAAGGCGGCCACGGGCACGGGCGTCGTCCCGCGAAACGCGAGGCGTACGTCCACGCGCTCGTCGGAGTCGAGATCCATCGACGTCGCGTCGCCGAGCGCACGCTCGACTTGGCTCAGGATGAAGCTGCGACACGAGTCGAGCGCGCTCGCGTCTCCCGCCGGTCCGTCGTCCCTCGGGGCGCGGAGACAATGCTCGTCCTGCCCATTCGGATCGTTGTGCACGTGCGCGAGCCGCGGCAGGTCGGTCGCAGCCGCCCCGTGGAGATCGTTGAATCGGACGCCGATGGTGATCGCGAGCGACCACCGATCGCGAATCTCGGCCGCGTACACGAACGGCAGGTCGTTCACGATCACGCGGTCCATCCCGCCGAGCGCCGGCGCCGGCGTCGCGTCGGGCCAGCCGGTCTCGCGTACCGCGTCCTCCGTGATGCGCTCGTGGCACGCGTCCGAGACGGGCGAGTCGAACGTGAATGCCCGGACTGCCGTGGGAGCGACCAGCGACACGATGAGCACGACGGGCAGCCAGACGAGCCGCACGCCCTCTTGCGATCGCGCCACGTCGCGATGATAGGCTGGCGCGTCCATTGGCAGGAAGAGTCGTCGTCATCGGAGTGATCGCTGCCGTGACGGCGTTCGCCGCGACCCCGACGTCGGCGAGCGCGCAGGCGCACCGGATGGTGCCGGAGATCGACATCCCGGTCCTCGCGCTGACGGGCGTCGTGGCGTTCGGCTGGATTCTCGGCGACGAGCTCGCGCCGCCGCATTGCGCGCCCGAGTGCGATCGCAGCACCGTCAACGGGCTCGACCGTGGCGCGGCCGGCAACTGGAGCGGCGGCTGGAGCACCGTCGGAGACGTCGGCGTCGCGACCATGCTGGGCGTGCCGGCCATCGTGCTGCTCGCCGCGGAGGGCCCCGTCCCGATGCTGTCGGACGCCGTCGTGATCGGTCAGGCCGTCGCGTTGTCGCAGGCGCTCGCCGTGATCTCGAACATGTCGACGCGCCGGCCTCGCCCGTTCGTGTACGGGACCGACGCTCCGCTCGACGAGCGGATGCGGGGCCGCGCGTCTCTCTCGTTCTTCAGCGGGCACACGGCGGCTTCGTTCGCGGCGGCCGTCGCGACCTGGAGGACCCTGCTGCGCCTTCACCCGCGGAGCCCGTGGCCGTGGGTCGCGCTCGGTGTCGGGCTCGTGGGAGCGTCGGTCGTCGGGATGGCGCGCGTGCTCGGCGGGCATCACTTCCCGACGGATGTGATGGCCGGCGCGCTCACCGGGATGGCGATGGGATGGCTGATCCCCGAGCTGCACGGAGAGCGCGTTCGCATCGCGCCGCTCGTGGTGGGACCGAGCCGCGGCGTCGGCGTCGTGCTCGACGTGCAACCATGAGCGCGCGGCTCATCGACGCGTGGTTGCCGGCGCAGGTGGACCCGCGCAGATTGGAGGACCGGATGCGACGAACGTTCTCGGGGATCGCGCTGGCTGGCCACGAAGCGGACAGCAGCCCGTCGTGAGCTTCCGTCTCGCGCGTGTCCTGCCGTGGATCGCGGGATTGGTCTCGTGCATCGGGTTTGCGGCCCTCGTGCACGCGCAGACCGCCGGGGGCACCGCGAGCGCGCGCAGGGGCGCTCGCACGCGTGTCGTGACGCTCGAGGAGGCGCTGCGCGTCGCGGAACGCGGCTCACCCACGGTGCGCGCCGCGGAGCTTCGCGTGGAGGCTGCACGGGCGCGCCTCGGCGAGGCGTGGAGCGCGCCGTTCTCGGAGCTGACCGCGACGGGCGGCGTGGCCATCGCGCCCGAGGTGCGCGGCACGACGCTCTTCTCGCCCGACTCGGAGCTGCCTCTCGACAATCCGTGGATGCCCATCGTGCGCGGCAGCGTGCAGTACACGTTGCCCCTCTGGACGTGGGGCCGCATCGGAGCCGCGCGCGACGCGGCGCGTGCGGGGGTGCGGGCTTCGCGCGCGCAGGCGCGGCGCGCACGCACGCGATTGCGGTTCGACGTCGCACGTGCGTACTTCGGGCTGCAGTTCTCGCGCGACACGCTCGCATTGCTCGCCGAGGGTCGCGGCCCGCTGCGACGCGCCATCGAGCGGCTCGAGCAACAGCAGGCCGAGCGCGCCGCGGATTTCGATCCCATCGACCTCTATCGGATCCGAGCAGCGTGGGCCGAGGTCGTCGGGCGTAACGCCGAAGCGCGTCACCTCGAGCGTTCCTCGCTCGCCGCGTTGCGCTTGCTGACGGGCGATCCGCGCATCGAGGTGCCCGACGAGCTCAGCGAGCCATGCCGGATCTCGCTCCGTCCGCTGTCGTGGTACCTGCAGGCCGCTCGCTTGCACCGACCCGAGGTGGCGGCGCTCGGAGCCCTGCGCGCCGCGAAGACGGCGGCTCGCGACGTGGAGCGGTCGCGATTCCTGCCCGACGTCGGACTCGTGCTCACCGCCGGCCGGAGCTACGGACCCGGCGTGACCGATCAGCGAAACCCGTTCGTGAGCGACCCCGCGAACTCGTCGTCGCTCGGCGCGGCGCTCGGGCTGCAATGGCGCCTCGACGTGGTGCCGCAGTACTTCCGCTACCGACAGGCGAGCCTCGAGCTCGAGGCGACGGCGCTCGACATCGAGCAGGCGCTCGGCGGCATCGGGCTCGAGGTGCGCGACGTCTACGAGACGGTCCAGGACGCACGCGATCGCGAGGCCGCGTGGGGCGAGGCGGAGACGGCCACGCGGAGCTGGTTCGTGGCGGCCAGCCAGTCGTTCGCCGTGGGCACGGCGGAGGCCAAGGACCTCGTGGACGCGGTCCGCGCCTATTTCACGTCGCGGGCGAGCCACCTGGCTGCCATTCGCGACCTCAACATCGCGGCGGCCCAACTTTCGCTCGCGGTCGGGACCGAGGTGGTGCCCGCATCGCGCTGCCGCGCGACGGCCGTTCAGACCACGGCGAGCCCACCCGACGACGAGCCCATCGAGGACATCCCGCTTCCCCCGGAAGAAGAAGGGGATGCCGAGGCTACGCCCCCCGCGGACGCCGGGCCGGCGGGGGCGCCGGCCGCGACACCGGCACCGCCGCCTTGAATACGCCCGCCCGCTGGTCCATCCAAGGGACGTCCATGAGACGAACGAACACGAGCATCGCCGCCCTCCTCACCTGTCTGCTCTCGGCTGCGGGCCTCGCCGCCGTCGTGCTCGACCAGAGCCCGACCGCGGCACAACCGCGCGCAGCACAATCGGGTCCGCGCGCCCTGATGCGCGCGCGCTACGCGCAGCTCTCGAAGGCGCTCAACGGCGCCCCGGCCGACGCGGGCGCGGCCGTACCGGAGCCGCAGCGCCGTCAGGTGCGTCGCATCCTCTCGAGCCTCATCGACTACGACGAGATCGCACGCCGGTCGCTCGCGACGCACTGGGAGCAACGCACGCCCGCCGAGCGCACCGAGTTCACGCAGCTGCTCCGCGCGCTCGTGGAGCAAGCCTACGAGCGCAACCTGCGCACGACGATGCGCTGGGAGGTCCAGTGGGCCGAGGAGAGCGTGCAGGGCGACGCCACCATCGTCGGCTCGGTCGCGCGCTCGCGCGAGGAGCGCCGCCGTCCGCCGATTCGCATCGATTACCATTTCCACCGCATCGGCACGTCGTGGAAGGTCTTCGACATCGTCACCGACCAGGTCAGCCTCGTCGACAATTACCGGGGCCAGTTCGGCCGAATCATCACGCGTAACGGCTACGCGGACCTCATTCGCCGGATGCGCGCCCGCCAGGCCGATCCCGAGTCGCCTCTGTAGCCGCTTGCTCGCGAGGGGCGGGGGTCCGCCCGCCAGACCCCCGGGATCAGGGCCCGCGGCGGTAGGTTCCGCGCGCGAGCGTGTAGCGGCCCGCCGCCGCGCACACTTGGTCGAAGATGCGGCGCACGCGCACGACGGGTGCGCCGCCGCGGTCCTCGTCGGTCAATTGATCGACGGCCGCACGGCTCGTGGCGCAATTCGGGTCCGCGAGCGTGAACCCGTTGCCGTCGGCCTCGAACGTTCGCGTCAATCGGGCGGCGGGCAATTGCCGCTCGGCGGACGATTGGGTGCTGAACGCGGCGACCGGACCGGTCCAGACGATGCGCATGAACGTGCCCTCCGCGACGAGGAGCGTCTCGTAGTGCTGCTCCCAATGGGCGCCGGCTCCATTCGACGTCAGGCAACGCAGCCCCTCGCGTCCCGTCTCGCCGAAACGGACGGCACGGCACCCGGCGTCGTACGCGCTCGCGTCCGTCGGCACGTTGGCGGGAATCGGCATCGGCTCCTCGATGCCGTGCTGCTCGAGCCACAGCTCGGTATCGATGGGGCAATCCTCCGTGCAACCGCGCGGGCGCGCGGCGGGCTCGCGATCGAACGAAGCCTCCTCGGACGGCGGCTCGTACCCGTCCTCGGGCTCCGCCTCCTCCGGCTCCTCCTCGTCGTCCCATTCGTCGCCCGACGTGGATTGCGCGGGCTGCGCGGGTGCCGGCGCATCGGACCCGCCACACGACGACGCCAGGAGACCACAGAGAAGGATGCGCCACGCGCCGTTCATCGCGATGTCTCCTCGCTCGAGCCGAGCGCCGCCGGCGGCGCATAGAAGTCGACCACGTCGATGGGCTCCGCCATCGCGACGTCCACCGACTCGCGGACGCCCGCCGGATCGCCGCCGATCTGCAGCGCCGTGGGCGGCTCGAACTCGATGTGGGCTTTCTCGACGAAGTAGTCCATGAAGTTCGGAGACCGGTAGCGGCCTTTCCAGATCTCGCGAATGTGCACGCCGACCTCGACCACGTTGGTATCCACGATCCGGAGGTTCATGCGGTCTTCCCGGTCGGCGGCGAATGGAAAGATGCGCACGCCGAAGCCGTAATAGGGAATCGTCCCGACCGCGACTGCGCGGGCTTTGCCGTCGAACAACGTGGCTCCGGTCGGGATGGGCGGTCCATCGGGCTGACCATCCGGTCCAATACGCTCCGCAGGCGCCCCGGTGTTGACGATGCGCACGTGCTGGCGCTTTCGCAGGAGATAGCTCGGAGCCGTGACGCCCGCGATGGAGACGAGGTACGCGAGCCCGCCGCCCGCGAATGGGCGCAGCACGGGGATTCTCCCCATCGCGTCCTTGACGCGGTTGTAGTCGTTGAGCGCGATGCCATCGATGCCCATGCCTGCGAAGGGCGTGATCTTGCCGTCGACCTCGATGACCTTGAGCTTGCTCGACCCCGCCTCGCGACGAATGCGCGCCAGATCCGCCACCACGCCCTGCCCGGCGCCGAGGACCCACGCGAGCGCGTTGCCGGTGCCGAGCCGGAGCAGGCCGAATCGGGGCGGCCGCTTCCCGGCGGCACGCGCCTGCTTCACGAGCAGCGTGACCATGTGCACGAAGGTGCCGTCGCCGCCGCCCGTCAGGACGGTGTGATAGCCGCGCTCCGTGATGGTGCGCGCGATGTCCTCGCCTTCCTCGAGCGTGCGCGAGACGAAGAGG
The DNA here is from genome assembly GCA_020854145.1 of Deltaproteobacteria bacterium. Taxonomy (GTDB): domain Bacteria; phylum Myxococcota_A; class Polyangia; order Polyangiales; family JADZFZ01; genus JADZFZ01. The sequence goes on from JADZFZ010000890.1 coordinate 8,062, forward strand.
TCTCCGTCACGCACGATCTGCGAGAGCGTGTCGACGAGATCGTCGGTCACGCGTTTGGCGTTGCCGTTGACGACGACCGCGATCCGGTCCTCGAAGCCGCCCCCTGCGAACGGGCGTGTCGCTTCCATGGGGTCCGGACGATACTCGACGCGCGTCACGTCGGCGACGCAGTTACACTCGGCGGCCGTGGAACCGGGCCACCACGCCTATCGCTGGGACCTGGACAAGACGTATCTCCGAACGGAGTTCGACACGCTGCGCGACCTCGTCCGCACGGCCCTCGAGCCCGCGTGGCGAAAGCGCACGGTCCCCGGCGCGGCCGCCCTGCTGCGCGAGATCTCGGCGACCGGGCCGGCGGGTATCTACATCCTGTCCGGCAGCCCCGAGCAGATGCGCCGCGTGCTCGAGGAGAAGCTCCGTCTCGACGGCGTCCGCTGGGATCGCTTCACGCTGAAGCCGAACCTGCGCAACATGCTTCGTCTGCGGTTCCGGGCGCTGCGCGATCAGGTCGGCTACAAGCTGCCGTCGCTCCTCGCGGGCCGCGCGGAGACCGAGGAGCACGTCACCGAGTCGCTCTTCGGCGACGACGCGGAGGCCGACGCGTTCGTCTACTCGCTCTACGCCGATCTGCTCGCCGGCCGCGTCGGCGACGAGACGCTGCTCGAGGTGCTCCGCCGGGCACGTACCTACGACGACGTCGTGGCCGACATCCTGCGGCTCGCGAGACGCCTCCGACGGAGCGCCGACGCGGAGCCCCGCGATGTCGTGCGGCACGTCTTCATCCACCTCGACCGGCGCACGGAGCCCGACACCTTCGCGCTCTACGGCAGGCGCTTGTGCCCGTTCTTCAACTACTTCCAGCCCGCGCTCGTGCTGCTCGAGCACGACCTGCTCGGCGCGCCCGCCACGCTGCGCGTCGGGGCCGAGATGGTCGTGCACCACGCGTTCTCGCCGGACGCGTTGTGGGCGTCGTTCGAGGATCTCGCGGGGCGACGGCACGTCAGTCGTCGGTCGGCGGTCGCGTTGCTCGACGCGCTGGGTACCGACCTCGACGCCTACGGCCCGGCGGCGTCGGTGCTGGCGAAGTTCGGTGCCGCGCTCGAGCCCTCCGTGCGGAGCCTCGATTCGATGCCCGACGATTCGCCACCCGACGTCATCGATTACGTGACCGCATTGGAGCAGGATCTCGAGCGACGAGCCGAGCTGAAGCGGCGAATCCGCGCGCTCACGCGGTGAATGGCCGTCAATCGACGCCGGGGGCCTCGTGGCCCGTGAGCGTCACGTACTCCGTGTATCCGCCGCCGTAAGGGCGCGGGCCTTGGGGCGTCAGCTCCAAGACGCGATTCGACACGCCGGTGAGGAAT
>JADZFZ010000891.1 GCA_020854145.1 Deltaproteobacteria bacterium
CTAGAGCACGCTCGTTCGGCTCGAGCCCGCCTGAGCAGGGCGGCGCCGAGCCACGTCCCGACGGAGCAACGGACCAGCACGACGTCCCATCCGACGCCACCCACCCCTTTCGAATCCGTTACGCTCCCGGCTTCCTGACCTCGGGCGGCACGATCGACCTGCACGGCGGGCTCGTTTCGGGCCACCCCGTAGGGTTCGCCGTCTTCACCGAAGGCTTCGATCGCGGGCGGCTGCGAGACGACGTGCGCTACGTCGACAACGAAGCCGACATCCAAGCGCGAGAGCTCGAGGTCCCCGAGCGCCTCGACACGCTCTGACGGCGTGAGCTCGACGACGTCGCCGTGCACCTCGGCCTCGTGCCGCGTTCTGACCGAGGCTAGGCTGGCGGCCACCCACTCCGCACTGGCGCACCCAGAAAGAACGGCTCCGCGTCGATTACCTCCACCAGCTTGTGCTCCTCGTTCCACCTCAGCAACTTCACTGGCCCGTCTTGCGAGATCACGACTCCGACTGCCTCCTTGTTGGAAGCCACGAACTCGATTGCAGATTGATGCCGTTTCCCTCCAGGCATCTTGCCACTCTTTTGCTTCTCGCGACTGCCAGCCACCGTCGCCAGAATCCGAGATTTCGATTTCGATTTGGTGCCGACCTCGATGGTTGCTCCGAATCTCAGCTCTTGCATCGTGCGGGACAGTACCAGCGCGCCGTCGACCGCCGTCAGTTGCGCGATCCCATCGATACCCGACCACACACTGGCAATATCCCACTGCTCCATGAAGCGACGACCCTCCTCCATTCCGGGATCCGAGGCGCTCGAGCGGTCAGACAACCTACGACCTGCGGCTCGCCATCTGGCTTCCGGTTGCGCGACACATGGATACCCACCCGACAGCGCCTTGCAGTCGTCGCCACGCACGACGAGGATCGTCCCGCCATGTCCGAGACGGCGGGCCGCCTCTACGACATTCCACAGCACGGCACGACTTGCGTGGTCTGGGACGCAATCGCGAACGAATTCGTCGAAGCTCCAGTGCTCCAACCAGCGGATGGATCCCGACGCGTATTCGAGAATCGCGCGGTTGTCGAAGCTGACTATCAGCTCACCTGGTGCGCGCCACTGGAACCGGAGCGCCGTCAGGCCACCATCCATCCCGCGTTGCGGCGGCAAGATCCGCGACAGGCCTCGGACGGTGGGTCCTCCCGATAGCACCGACAGGGCGATTCCCCCATATGGGAATCCTGCCGCGGGCGCGAGTCGTCGAATCTCGTCGACGTTGAACGGTGCCGAGCTCTCGAACTCGACGACAGCCAGACCGGCGTCGACCACGAGTGTGAACTGACACGGGCGATCTTCGTTCCGCGTCAGGCTCGCCCAGAACCCAACCGTCAGTATCTGTCGAAGAGTCGCCTCGTCGGGAACCGGCGGCATGTCTCCCCGGGCATGCCGCATTTCGCCAAGCCTCTCAGACAGCTGCGCAGAACACGCATCGGGAAGCGTCATGTCCGGATTCGTCATCGACGGAGGCTACCCGTGAGATCGCGATGCGCCACGGGCCTCCGCATCGCGCAGCGCGATGTCAGACGCGTGGATCGACCGATGCTTCGGTCCTGTCGGGCATCGCCACGAGCAACCTGCCCTCCGATCGACCTCATGCTGTATCCGCGCTCCCACGGCCGAACATGACGCAAGGGTGCTGGGGCACGACCGGGCTCTACGCCGCGCTCCTGCGCACGGTGAACATCCCGGTGACCAACGAAGAGTGGGACCTATCGTCGCAGCCCCACCGGCGGCCGGTGTTCCCGAGCGCCGGCCTGACCGTGACCCACGCGGACGACATCACGGCCGGTCTCATGCGCCCCTCCACTGGCAGCTTGCCGCCGCTTGCCGCGCCGAGCTCGAGCCTCTTCTACTCGCTCGACGAGTATGAGAGCCGCTTCGTGACGCCCGAGCTCGACTGCAGCGACGACGAGACCCGGTGCAACACCGAGGACGAACAGGGCAACTACAACGTCGAGCGCGACCTCCTCGAGCTCGCGTACACGTATCGGCTGGACGGGCTCGTCATGCAATACGTGGAACACGACGGGGAGTACCTCGCGGTGCGTGCCTGCGTTCACCGCGTCCGCTCCTCGGCGGCACGGACACACCCGTCGAGGTCGTCTACGCGCCCTGACGATGTCGTGATCGCGCGGCGGACGGCGCTGGTCGGGCACGCACGCGCACCAGCGCGGTCGTGACGGCGCTTGCGCCATCGCATGTCGTGGAGCCGCCGGGAACCTCACCTTCCGACCAGAGCGCTTCGGGGATCTTCCGACCAGCCGTTGGCGCCGAGTGACGCGATCGGCGATCACGTCGTCGTGAGGCTGCTCGGTGCGGGCGCGACCGGATCGGACTACGAGGCTCGCCGCACGGAGACCGGGGGGGCGCGTGGCGATCAAGGTGCTGCACCGACGCGGCTCGGTGGACCGCCGCGCCGTGGCGCGCTTCTCTGCCGAAGCACGCGCGGCGCAGCGCATCGGGCATCCGAACATCGTGGGCGTCGAGGCACTCGGCGAGATGCGCGACGGCCGGCGTTATCACGTCATGGAGCTCGTCGAGGGCGGCACGCTCGGGGACCTTCTCGCGCAGCGCGGCAGGCTCGGGGCCGACGAGGCGCTGCCGATCTTGAGCGGGATCGCCCAGGCGCTCGAAGCGGCGCACGCCCAGGGGATCACGCACCGCGACCTCAAGCTCGACAACGTGCTGGTCGCGCGCGACGCCGACGGTGTGGCGGTGCCAATACGACATCGGCTGGCGCCTCGACTTCGTCTGCGCCGCGTCGTCGCTCGTCGACGAGACGGTGCACCGCGTGGCCTACCGCGGCGTCGGCACGAGCGACCACGGCCCGGTGATCGCGCACCTGCGGGACGTTGCGTAGCGGCGTCCGGAAGACCGCGAACGTCCGGTGTACTGTTGTTGGCATGCAGGCCTCGTTCAGCGGAACGTGGAAGCTGAGCGTTGACGCATCGGCACTTCCGTTCGCTCCTCCGCGAGCGGTCGAGGTCGTGATCGCTGCGGACGACCAGTCGATCAGCATGACCGAGACCTCGATCGCCGCGGATGGCACCCCCGAAACGGTCCGGTTGTCCGCGCGGTTCGATGACCAGTACTACCCCGTGATCGGTTCCCGCCATCTGGATCGGTTCGCCATCAGGCGCGTCGACACACACACCCTGCACAGTCGCGCCACTCGCGCGGGCCGCCTCGTCTCCACCGCAAGCCTCGTTCTCGCCCCGGATGGCAACCGCCTGACGGAGGAAGTGGAGACGACGCTCGCCGACGGTGCTCGCACCCGCGCAACGCTCGTCTTCGATCGTGCACGATAGGTCCTCGCCGGAGCCAGATTCGAGCCGACCCGGCGGCGTCGCAGGCTGGCGCGCCGACCGCGCATGATCAACGACTCACTCTGTCTCCCCAACGCCGGAGCGTAGACGATTCGAGTGCGACCAGGCACGGCTGGTCCGAAAGGAGTGAGGCATGCGATAGCCCCATGAAATTCGGTTGATCGTCCAGCGGGTGCGATCCCCGCCCGGCGAAGGGATAGCCCACCCAGCCGGTA
>JADZFZ010000892.1 GCA_020854145.1 Deltaproteobacteria bacterium
AGGTAGCCGGCGTGCGAGGCGACCGCGGCGAACCGGTCGGGCGCGTCGTTGCCCAGACGGCTCGTCATCTGCGCGCCGTTGGAGAAGCCGGTCGCGTAGACGCGCCGCGTGTCGATGACGGCCTCCACCGAGAGGCGATCGATCATCGCGAGGAAGAAGGCGACGTCGTCGCGCAGCGGATGGTCCGCGCGCGCGCGCTGCCCCGCCGGCAGCGCAGCGATCTCCTCGGCCGTGCAGAGCGGGTTGCTGCTGAAGAAGCCGGAGTTCCACTTGGTCGTGACGTGCTGCTCGTCGGGATCGTCGAAGTCGCCGTCGCCGTTCTCGTCCTGGTGGAAGCAGTACGTCAGCGCGTCGGGGTACACCACGATGATGCCCTCGGCGTCGGCCACCTCGTTCCAGCTCGTCGAGTTGAAGAATCGCTCCCCGTCACCGCTCGTGCCGTGGACCATGAAGACGACCGGCGCCGCCACCGCGCCGGCGACGCTCTCGGGCACGTACACGATGAGGTGACGCATCTGGTCCTCGACGACGATGTCGACGTCGTGTCGGCCCGGCACGTTCGTCACGGAGCCGGCGTCGCGATCGGTGGGCCCGGTGTCGCGGTCGGCGGGCCCGGTGTCGCGGTCGCCCGGTCCGGTGTCGCGGTTGCCCGGTCCGGTATCGTCCGATGGACCGGCATCCATCGGCGGTGTGGGCGGCGGCGGCGGGACGGTCGTCCCTCCGCCGTCGTCGTCGCCACAAGCGCCGAGCGCGCACGCCACGAGGACCATGCCCGCGACGCGGGATCGCGCCAGGCGTAGGAGGGAGGACACCGAGAGATCGAGTCTCATGGCTGCACCTGATGCGGCCCGCATCTCGCCCTGTCGATGCCCCGCCGCCCCACCATCGTAGGCACACGCCGAACGCGAGGTCCACGGCGACGTCTCGCGCCAGCGAGCCTCGCGCCCGCGCGCGACGACTTCGACAGAGCTTGGCGGCGCGCCGCTCCCGAACGCTGCTGCCGACGACGCGAGCTTCTCCCCGCTGATGCACGCTTCGAAGGAGTCGGATCAGCGAGCGCAGCGGAAACCGAGCTCGAGGATGCCGGTCTCCAACGTGTTGCCGCGTCGTGCGGAGCCCCAGAGATCGGTGTCCGACTCGCTGCGCCACGCACCGCCGCGAAACATCGCGCTCCCTACGCCCGACGGGCAGAGCGGGTCGACCGCGTCGACGCGCGGGCACCGGACGTCGCCGTAGTCGTACGCGCGGTCCGCGGTCCACTCCCAGACGCTCCCTGCGAGATCGTAGACGCCGCCCGTCGACGCGAAGGATCCCACCTCCCGCGTGGGACCGAACGAGAGCGACCCTGCGCAGAGAAACCAGTGCGCCCGATCGCAGCTCGGCATCGGTCGCTCTTCGCCCCACGGGAACCTTCGCGGCGCGGTCGTGCCCGCGACCGGGCGGTGGCGCGCGACGAGCTCCCACTCGGCCTCGGTCGGCAGCCTGCCGCCGTCCCACGCGCAGAACGCCAGGGCCGTCCGGTAACCGACGCAGTTGAGCGGATGGTGATCGGTCTCGCCCGTGGTCGTCGTCCAGTTGCAGGCCGACGAAGGGAACGCGCGCGCGATGGGCTCGACGGGCGTGCCCGGTGCGGGCAACGTCCGACCGCCGGGGTACGCGACCGCCCCGCCGTCGGGCGCCGGCATGCCCGCCTCGTAGAAGCGGCGGAAGCGCACGACGGTGACCTCGTGCGTGTCGATCGCGAACGGGCTCACGGTCACCGTGATCGTCGTGTCCACGCCGACGGCGCCCGCTTCGCCGAGCGTGAACGTCGCGCCGGCGACGGGCACCACCCCGCAGCCGCGTTCGAGCGGGTCGGGACAGCTTCGCTGCGCGGGCAGGCCCCCGTCGGTCGCGGCGTCACCCGATGCGTCGCCGTCGATCCGCGCATCGCCCGCCGCATCGGCCGCATCGGCTCCCGAGTCGGGCGCGGCATCGGGCATGGCGTCTCGCGGATCGGCATCGAGCGCGGCGTCGCGCGCCCCTGCATCGAGCGCCGCGTCCTCCGGTTCGGCATCGAGCGCGGCGTCGGTCGCTCGCGCATCGAGCGTGGCATCGCGCGCCTCTGCATCGAGCGCCGCGTCCCTCGTCTCCGCGTCGAGCCGTCCGGCGTCTTCGGGCATGCTCGCGTCCGGCCCGCCGCCGTCGGGCGGGTCGGTGGCGGCATCGGCAGCGGGACACGCCTCGCCCAATCGGTAACAGACGGCCGGCGGCAGGGACGCCGCAGCGACCGGCTCGGCGGCGCAGACCACCCCGCGCGGGAGGTCGACCCGGTACGGTCGCTCGCCGGGACAAGCGAATGGCTCGACGACGTCCCGCCCGCGATAGACGCAGTATCCCGGAGCCGGCTCGGCCACCTCCTCTCCGCGACCGCACGGGCTGGCCACCCGAGCGTCTTCGCACGCCGTCGTCACGAGCAGCGGGAGCCCGAGCAGGACGAGCAGCGAACGAGCGATGCGTCGCGGTGGTGGAGGGTTGCCCGTCACGTCGCGATCGCCAGCGCGCGGTACTCCTCGATCGACGGGACCGACGGGCCCGACAGGTCGTAGAGGTCGGGCGAGCCGATGCCGATCCCGTCGGCGGCGGCCGCGGCGATCTGCGGGTTCGCCCACGCCGCGCTCTGGGTCACTTCCTCGCTGCGGGGCGACAACGTCTGCAGCACGGCGATACCCGTGACGTCGGCGGCGATCCGATCGGACGACACGATGATCACGTGGGGCGACGCATAGGTCGCTCCCGCGCCGTCGCGACGCGTGGGACCTCCGGTGATGAGCGCTTCGTAGCCGTCGAGGATGTTGAGCGACGGCGTGACGAAGCGGTTCACCTGGGCGATCTGACGCCAGAGCCTCGACGTGACGTGCACGTCGAGGTTGCCTGCGCGCCGGCGGTCGAGCGGGTTGACCAGGCCGAAGACGTTCTTGAGCGACATCGTGAAGCCCGAGATGAAGTGCGTCTTGACGCAAGGGAGGTTGATGATGTGGTCGGCCTCGACGACCGGCATCGGGAGACGGAAACCTCCGACCCAGTTGGGCGCGTCGTCCTCCGAGAACATCACCCAGTCGACCTCGTCGGCGTCGAACACGACGAGCTCGGCGCCCGCGTCGCGCGCGGCACCGGCGACACCGTTGGCCTCCATGTTCCCGAGCGTGTCGGGATCGCCCCAGAAGGACCGGTCGCCGACGATGATGCGGGTCGCACCGTGATCGCGGCAGCGGCGCGCGAGCTCGACGATCAGCTCCGGGCGCGTCGAGTGCGGGTAGAGGTCGCCGTTGTTGCAGTTGACCTTGAAGTAGACGGTCTGTCCCGCGGTGACGAACGAGAGATCCATCGACTCCGCGAGCGCGAGATCGAGCGCGCCGAGGTAGTCGGTCTCCGAGTAGCCCATCCCGACGAGATGCCCCGCGGGAGGCGGAGGCCCCGCGTCCGGCGGCTCGACGAGCCCGCTGTCGAGCTCCGGCGGGCCCATGTCGGGATCGGGGGGCGGAGTCGGAGGGGGGCCCGCGTCGGTGCCCATGTCCGCGGGCGGCGTCGTGCCCGGCCCGTCGTCGTCACCGCAGCCCACGAGGCCGCCGCCGATCAACAAGGCCGAGCCTGCGAGCGCGCGCTGCAGGAGATCGCGACGGGACAGCTCGCGCGCGACGTACGCGTCCACGAGGTCGCGGCTCTCGAAGGTCCTTCCGCCGCTCTTGCGAGGCCGGCGGCCGTGAGGGTGTTGTCCCATCTTCTCCCCTGTTTCTAGGCCGATCCGATGTTTCTAGGCCGATCCGAGGCCCGGCTGGATGGCCGCCTTGACGACGTCGCGACGGCGGACGGCCTCGAGGGCGTCGGCCACGTGGGCGAGGTCATACGACCTGGTCACCATCTCGCGCCAGGGGAACCGCCCGTGATGTCGGCCCATCAGCTCGATGGACCTGTGGAAGTGCGAGAAGTCGCTGCCCCACGAGCCACGGATCTCCACGTGCTTCCGGTTGATCAGGCGGTGCGGGTTGACCGCGACGTCGCCGTGATCCGTGTACTGCCCGGCCACGACCACGCGCCCGCCGTCGCGCACCATCTCGAGCGCGTCGAGCACCGCGCGTGGATCCCCCGCGGCCTCGATCACCACGTCGGCGCCCCTGCCCCCCGTGACCCGTCGCACCTCGGCGAAACGCTCTTCGCGCGGCGCATCGAGACCGATCGTGCGCGTCGCGCCCATCCGCTGCGCGAACGCGCGCCGCGGCTCGGGGTCGCCCACCGCGATCACCTCGCCGGCGCCGGACAGCGCCGCGAACGCGCAGATGCTCTGGCCCACGGGGCCCACGCCGAGCACCACGACGCGGTCGCCGAGCCGCACCTCCGCACGATCGAGCGCCGCGAGCGCGGTGTTCAACCCGCAACCGCCGCCGATGTACGTGAGCGGCTCGACGCCCTCGGGCAGCCGCAGCAGGCGCGTGCCCGGCTTGAGCCAGATGGCCTCGGCCCAACCGCCGAGCAGGCCTTCGCTCGCCCCGAACGTGATGCCGTACACCTTGCGCGACGGGCAGCGCGTGCTCGCCTTCGCGACCAGGCAATACCAGCACGCGCCGCACGTCCCGTGCACGTCGAGGAACGCCGCCGCGTCGCCCTCGCGAAACGCGCGCCCCTCCACGTCGCGCAGCTCGCCCCGCACCGCGGCGAGCACCCCGACCGAGACGTGCCCCGGCACGATCGGATACGGCACCCCCTCCAGCTTTCCGTCCGCCAGGTGGACGTCCGTCCCGCACACCTCGGAGTACGTCGTATGGAGCAGCGCCGCGCCCGGCTCGAGCTCCGGCGCCCGCATCTCGACGAGCTCGAGCCCCTCCCCCGGCCCCCGCATCACCACCGCCCGATAGCTCGACCGCACGCCCCCTTCATACGGGGACAGGATCGACGTGTCCAAGCTCGCGAGATCACGTCGCTCCTGGACGAGGTCGACCATTCCGTCGCGACGGGGCACGGTTGCCGTCGAGACCGCCCCGCGCCATCGCGGCCAGGCTCCCTCACCCCGTCGGGAAGAGGGTCGGGGCGAACGGCAGCACGAGGCGACCGATGGACGACACGACGCTCGAGAGCACGTTACGCGATGGACGCGCGCGCGCCCTGCTGGCCGCGAGCGAAGGGCTCGACTCCAAGGAGCGCGTCGCCCTGCTGAAGCGCGCCATACGCGCGATCGCGTTCGGGACGTGGCCCGCGGACTGCCTCGACGAGATGACGACGCTCGGCGACGAGGCGATCCGCGTCGCGCTCGAGTCGGGCGACGACGCCGAGGCCAACGTCCTGTCGTTCAACCTCGCCGCCAACCTCTGCGACTGCTGGGGCGACGCGTACACGCGCGAGACACGGCACTTCGAGAAGGGGCTCGCATACGCGGAGCGCGCGCTCGAGCTGCGTGCGCGCCTCGGCTCGCCGCCCGACAAAGTCGCGATGGCACATTGGGCCCGGGGCAAGCACCTGCTCTCCCTCGGCCGGCCCTCCGAGGCGACCGACGCGTTGACCGCGTACCGCGCCTGCTTGACGAAAGCCGCCGACCCGGACCCCACGGCGGCGCTCGCGGCCGACGCGTACCTCGCGATCGCCCGGGAGTCCGCGGGCGAAGCGGCCGCGGCTGCCGACTACGCACGTGCGATGGAAGCGCTCGGTGCCCTCGAGCGCTCCGAGCCCGCGCGCGCCGACGACGTGAAGGTCTACGTCGATCAGCTCCGGGCCACGCGCGTTGCCCTCGGGCTGCGCGCCTGAGCGACCCGGCCGCGGGCCGACGGGAGCACACCGCAACCTCACGAGCCCCGTTTGACTGGACCCGCGCGGGATCGCTAGGTTTCGCCGCCTTGTCCGCTCCCGTGAACCCCAGCCGCACGAGCACGCCGAAGCCTCCGTGGCTTCGTGTGCGCGCGCCCGGCGGCGAGCGCTACACGCAGCTGAAGGAGACGCTCCGGCGCCTCGACCTGCACACGGTCTGCGAGGAGGCGCGATGCCCGAACGTCGGCGAGTGCTGGACCGCGGGTACGGCGACCGTGATGCTGCTCGGCGACACGTGCACGCGCGGTTGCCGGTTTTGCGCAGTGACGACGGGCAACCCCGGCGGCCTGGTCGACCCGCGCGAGCCCGAGCACACCGCCCGCGCGCTGGCCGAGCTCGACCTCTCGTACGTCGTCTTGACGATGGTCGATCGCGACGACCTGCTCGACGGCGGCGCGCTCCACGTCGCCACCACCGTGCGACGGATCCGCGAGCACAGCGCCGAGATGCTCGTCGAGACCCTCGTCGGCGACTTCGCCGGCCGGCGCGAGGACGTCGTCGTGCTCGTCGAGGAGGGCCGCCCCGACGTCTTCGCCCACAACGTCGAGGTCGTCGAGCGCCTCACGCGCGAGATGCGCGACGCGCGCTGCAGCTTCGCGCGCTCGCTCGACGTGCTCCGCTGGGCCAAGCAAGCGCGCCCCGAGATGCCCACCAAGAGCTCCCTGATGGTGGGAATCGGCGAGTCCTCCGCAGACGTGCACGATGCGCTCGCCCGCCTGCGCGACGCCGGCGTCGACGTCGTGACGCTCGGCCAGTACCTCCGCCCGTCGCCACGTCACCACGAGGTCGTCGAGTACGTCACGCCGGAGACGTTCGACGCCTACGCCGAGGATGCGCGCCAGCTCGGGTTTGCGTTCGTTGCGAGTGGGCCACTCGTCCGATCGAGCTACCGCGCCGCCGAGGCGTGGATGCACCAGCACCTGCGCGCCGCCGCCGATCCCGAGACGGCCCGGGCCGGCGAGCCGGCGCACGCCGCGCCCGAAGAGCCCGCGTTCGACCGCTACGGCCAAGCCCGCCGACGACACCTTCGCGTGGTGTGACGGCACCGACGTCGCATCGAGACCGACCAGGAGCACCGACCGATGGATTTCCAGACTCCCGAGACGACGCTCGCGAACGTGCCGACGGTGCTGCGCGCCGACGGCAGCGCCGACCCCGCGACCGATCCCGGGCTCGACGCGCAGCTGCTCCGCGAGCTGATGCGCGCGATGGTGCGCACGCGCATCGTCGACGAGCGCCTGGTCCTGCTGCAACGCCAGGGTCGGATCGGCTTCCACATCGGCTCGCTCGGTGAAGAGGCGACCATCCTCGGCTCGATCGCCGCGCTGCGCCCGCAAGACTGGATCTTCCCCTGCTACCGGGAGTTCTCGGCGCTGCTCTGGCGCGGCCTTCCGCTCGGCACCTACCTCGACAACATGTTCGGCAACGAAGACGACCCCGTGCGCGGTCGTCAGATGCCCGATCACTGGACCGCACGCGCGCTGCGCATCGGCAGCGTCTCGTCGCCGATCGGGACGCAGATCACGCAGGCCGTCGGCTTCGCCATGGCGGCGCGCCACAAGGCCGAGGACGTCGTGACGATGGCGTTCTTCGGCGACGGCGCGACGAGCTCCAACGACTTTCACACCGGGCTCAACTTCGCGGGCGTCTACCGCGCTCCGACCGTCTTCCTGTGTCGCAACAACGGCTGGGCGATCAGCGTGCCCACGGCCAAACAGACCGCGTCCACGTCGTTCGCGGACAAGGGCGTCGCCTACGGCGTGCGCGGCGTGCAGTGCGACGGCAACGACGTGCTCGCGGTCTGGCGCACGGTGCGCGACGCGGTCTCGCGTGCCGCGGCCGGCGAAGGCCCGCAGCTCGTCGAGTGCATCACCTATCGGCTGTCCGGGCACTCGACGAGCGACGACCCGAAGGTCTATCGCGCCGACGACGAGGTCACCGCGTGGCGCCGCGCGGATCCCATCGCGCGTCTGCGGCGGCACCTCGAGCTGAAAGGCCTCTGGACGGAGGACGAAGAGAAGGCGTGGGCCGCTTCGTGCGAGGCCGAGCTCAAGGCGGCCATCGAAGGCGCCGAGAAGAAAGCCCCGCCCGCCCTCTCGTCGATGTTCGACGACGTGTTCGCCGAGCGTCCCTGGCATCTCGAGGAGCAATGCGCCGCGCTGCTCGCCGGCCCCCGCGCCCCGCGCGGCCACTGACCCCGGAACGATTCTCCCCACCCGAGAGGGTGGGAACGCGCTCGAGAAGGACCGACCAGCCGCAGACTCTCCCCGCCCCAGAGGGTGGGCACCCGCTCAAGAAAGACCGATTCGATGCCCCAGATGAACATGGTGCAAGCCCTCAACGACGCCCTCCGCGTCGAGATGCGCCGCAATCGCGACGTCGTCGTCCTCGGCGAGGACGTGGGCAAGCTCGGAGGCGTGTTCCGCGTCACGCAGGGCCTGCAGGACGAGTTCGGCGAATCGCGGTGCTTCGACACGCCGCTGGCCGAGGGCGGGATCCTCGGCGTGGCGATCGGGATGGCGCTCTACGGCCTCCGTCCCGTTCCCGAGATTCAATTCTCCGATTTCATCTTCCCCGCCTACGACCAGATCGTCAGCGAGCTCGCGAAGTACCGCTATCGCAGCGGCGGCGAGTACACGTGCCCGCTCGTGGTGCGGACTCCCGTCGGCGGCGGGATTCGCGGCGGCCACTACCACTCGCAATCGCCGGAGAGCCAGTTCATCCACGTCGCCGGCTTGAAGGTCGTCTGCCCGAGCAATCCCTACGACGCCAAGGGCCTCTTGCTCTCGTCCATCCGCGACGACGATCCCGTGCTCTTCTTCGAGCCGAAGCGCGTCTACCGCGCCGCGCGCGCCGACGTTCCCGAGGGCGACTACACGATCCCCCTCGGCGAAGCGAAGGTGGTCCGCGAAGGGCAGCACGTCACCGTCGTCGCCTGGGGCGCGATGCTCTACGAGGCGCTCGCCGCCGCAGAGCAGGCCGCGACGCAGGGCATCGAGTGCGACGTGATCGACCTGCGCACGCTCTGGCCGCTCGACATCGACTGCATCGTCGCGTCGGTCGAGCGGACCGGACGGATCGTCGTCGTGCACGAGGCCCCGAAGAGCTGCGGCTTCGGCAGCGAGATCGTCGCGCTCGTCAACGAGAAGGCATTCCTGCACCTCGAGGCGCCGCCGGTCCGTGTGACCGGCTGGGACACACCGTTCCCCTACACGCTCGAGAACGAGTACCTGCCGCTCGCCCACCGAATCCTGCCGGCGCTCGTGGAGACGGCGCGGTACTAAGGGTCCGCGAATGACCAAGTCGATCGACTCGCTGCCCGACACCGTTCGCCCCGAGCTGGGCGAGCGCAGCGAGCCCGTCGTCGAAGGGCGCGATTGCGTGCTTCGACTCGCCCTCGCTGCGCGCGGGCGGCTCCGCACGAACGGTTGAGTTTTCCTCCGCGGGCCTAACGCTTTCCTGCGACGAACGGAGATTGAGCATGCGCTGGGAGTTCAGGTTGCCGGACATCGGCGAGGGCGTGGCAGAAGGCGAGATCGTCGCGTGGCAGGTCGCCGTCGGCGACGTGCTCGCGGAGGACCAGCCGATGGTCGAGGTGATGACCGACAAGGCGACCGTCGGCATCGGCGCGCCGCGCGCGGGAAAGGTGGTCGAGCTCGGGGGCAAGGTCGGCGACGTCGTCAAGGTCGGCGCCGTCTTGATCGTGCTCGACACCGCCGGCGCCGCCGACGCGGCGACGCCTCACCCCGACCCTCACGCCATGGAGGGGAGAGCGAGCCAGGCCGGAGCGTCCGAGGCGAAAGGCGGCAACGGGAAACCCGGCTCGAACGGGCACGGCGCTCCGTCGAAGGACGGCCCAGCGGCCACGGCGGTGGGTGACATCAAGGAGAGCCTTCCGGGGATCGGGTTGCTCGGGGGCAAGACGGCCACGAGGCGCGACACACCTCCCGCGGGCGCGGCGGGGGGCTCCGCGGTCGCGGCGTCCGCGCTCGCCGTGCAGCCTGCCTCCGTCGCCCGTGCCCCCGTCGTGGCGCCCTACGTCGCGCCCAGCGGAACCAAGCCGCTCGCGACTCCGGCGACGCGCAAGCTCGCGCGCGATCTCGGGATCGACCTGCGTGCCGTGCGACCCACCGGCAAGCACGGACGCGTCACGAGCGAGGACGTCCGCAACGTGCGCGCTGCCGTCGAGCAGGCGGCCAGCGCCCCTCCGCCCGCGGGGGCCGGGGTGAGTCGTGGTGAGCCGGCGCGCGGACCGAGCACGCGGGCGCCCATCGCGATCGAGTCCCCCGCGGATCGCAAGGCGCTCGAGGAGCGCAAGCCGTTCGTGGGAATGCGTCGGCGAATCGCCGAGCGCATGGCGCTCTCGAAGCACACGGCCGCGCACTTCACGTTCGTCGAGGAGTGCGACGTCACGGCGCTCAAGGCCGTGCGCGACCGCTTGCGGCCGCGCGCCGAGGCTCGCGGCGCGAAGCTCACGTACCTGCCCTTCGTCGTGAAGGCCGTCGTGTCCGGCCTGAAGCGGCAGCCGATCCTCAACAGCGCGCTCGACGAGTCCACGCAGGAGCTCGTGTACAAGGGCTACTACGACATCGGCATCGCCGCGGCGACCGATGCCGGGCTCGTCGTCCCGGTCGTGCGCGATGCCGACAAGAAGTCGATCCTCGATCTCGCGCGCGAGATCGAAGAGCTCGGCCAAGGCGCCCGCGCAGGGACGCTCAAGCCCGCGCAGCTCGGAGGCTCGACGTTCACCATCACGTCGCTCGGCGCGCAGGGTGGCCTCTTCGCGACGCCCATCGTGAACTTCCCCGAGGTCGCGATCCTCGGCGTCCACCGCATCAAGGAGCGGCCGGTCGTCAAGGACGGCCAGATCGTGATCGGCAACGTGATGCTGCTGTCGCTCTCGTTCGACCACCGGATCATCGACGGTCACGTCGGCGCGCAGTTCGCCTACGACGTGATCGGCAACCTCGAAGATCCCGATTCCTTGTTCCTCGACATGGTCTGAGACGAGCCGACGCACGATGGACGACGACGAAGGCCCGTTCGGGTCCGCACCGGAGCCGACGCCTCAGCCGATCCCGTGGGAATCGGGGCCGGGCGGCGTCCTCCGACGGTTCTTCGCGACCCAGGTCGCGCTGCTCGCTCCGAGCACGCTCGTCAAGGCGTTCGGCGAGGGCTCGACGCTGACGGCCTTGCGTTATGCCGTCATCACGGCGTTTCTCGCGGGAGCGCTGCGCATCCCCGAGTGGACGCACACGCTGCACTTCGACAACGTGATCCGCGTCTTCGCCAAGGGGAAACCCTTCGTGACCGTGGCAGGCGACGTGGACGCCGTGTCGATCGCGCTCGACGTCCTGCGCGCTTGGGGGCTCGGGATCGGCGTCTACGTGGTCAGCGTGGCCGCGCTGGCCGCGAGCTACGCGAGCCTCGGGCTCTCGTTCGAGGAGAGCACGCGCGCGGACGATGGCGCGGCGCGACGACGTGAGGCGCTCCTGCGCGCGGCGTTCTACCTGACGACCTCCATCCTCCTCGTGCTCGCGCTCCGCTTGGCGGTGGTCCTGGTCGTCGGGGTGCGCGACCGGTGGATCATCGATCTGCTGATGATCCCCGCCATCCTCGTGATGCTGCGCGGCCTGCGGGCGACCGCGGTGGACCAGTGCAAGCTCACGGGCGGTGGTGCGATCGCCGTGACCATCGTCCCCGTCGTGCTGCTGCTCGCGACGCAGATGGTGCTCGTCGATCGGCTCCTCGCGCCGCTGCTCCCGCGGGTCGCGACCGCAGAAGAGCTGGAGGACGCCGAGCGCGCGTTGCAGACGCTGACGCCGCGACGACGGTCGCGCGACGCGGGATCGGCCGACGCTGCGTCGAGCGACGGCGGCGCCGCGGACGGGGCGTCGGTGTCGCCGATCGGCGCGCCTCGCGACGGCAGCGCGCCTCCAGCGTCGGACGCGGGCGAGGGCGAGGCGGTGGACGCAGGCGCGGCCCCGGAGGACGGCGCCGCGGCGCCCGAGGTGCCC
>JADZFZ010000893.1 GCA_020854145.1 Deltaproteobacteria bacterium
CTCACTCGCGGAAGTTGATGTACTGCAGCTCGACGCCGAAGTCGTGCGCGCGCAGCGCCCGAATCGCGCTCTGGAGATCGTCGCGCGCCTTGCCGGTCACGCGGACCTGGTCGTCCTGGATGGACGCCTGCACCTTGAGCTTCGTCTCCTTGACGTGCTTGACGATCTCGCGCGCTTTCTCGACCGAGATGCCTTCGATGATCTTCAGGAGCACCTTCGTGCTCCCCTTCGGACCGGGCGAGAGCTCGCCTTGCTCGAGGTTCTTCAGCGGGACGTTGCGCTTGACGAGCTTGCCCTTGAGCACCTCGATCGCCGCCTCGACCCGGCCTTCGCTGTCCGCGCGCACGACGATCCCCTCGGCGGTCTTCTCGAGCTCGGTGCCCGTGTCCTTGAAGTCGAACCGCTGGCCGATCTCCTTCTGGGCTTGATGGAGGGCATTATCGACCTCGTTCATCTGCACCTTCGAGACGATGTCGAACGACGGCATTCGCGGCTCACCTCCGGGGCCGGCAGTGTAGTACCACGCGTTCGATCGTGAACGCGAAGCTTCCCCCGAGCCTCGGCGAGCCTCCTCTGGGCCGCGCGCGCATCGGCCTCGTCGGCCTCGCGGTCTTGGCCAGCGGCGTGGCCGTGATGGTCCACGAGGTCGTCTGGCTCCGTGCGGCGCGGCGGCTCCTCGGTGCCGACGCGGCTTCCATCGCGCTGACGCTCGCCGTCGTGCTCGCCGGCTTCGCGATCGGCGCGCGCATCGCGGCACGACTGTCCGCCGAGAACGACGCGCGCAGGGTGCTCACGACGTACGCCGTGCTCGAGATCGCCGCGGCGATCTGGTCGGCGGCGATCCCTTCGGCGGCGGCGGGCCTCCTCGGGGTCACGGCGTGGCTCTATCGTTCGCTCGGCCCCGGTCCGGGGCTCGACGTCGCCTCCGCGCTCGTCGTGGCGCCGCTTCTCCTCGTGCCCGCGACGCTCGCGGGCGCCGCGTTGCCCCTCGCCGCCGGAGCGCTCGGGACCGGTCGCCGCGCCACGCGCCTCGTCGCGCTGCTCTACGCCGTCCACGCGCTCGGAGGGGCGGGCGGCGCCCTGCTGGCCGCGTTCTCGCTGCTGCCGTTCCACGGGATCCCGACGACCGCGCTCGTCGGAGCCGGCGCGCAGATCGCCGCAGCCGTTTTTGCTTTCATTGCGTATATCTACACGAGGCCCTCGGGGGTCGAGGCCACCCCGTCCCCCGACTCGGCGCTCGCCGACGCTCACGCCGGCTCGGGACGAACGGATCGGAGAAAGCACGCACGAAAGGACGCGAAGGATCCGGCTGGCTCTGCGCGATCGGAAGACGAGCGTCCGTCGGCCCCGAGCAGCGCCGAGCCCGAGCGAGGCGCGTCGTCGAAGGGCGTCGGCGCGCCACGCATCTCGCCGTGGCTGGCGGGGGCGGCCGCTCTCGCAGGCGTCGCGTCGCTGGCGCTGCAGGGTCTCTGGACGCGGCTCGGCGCGCTCGCGCTCGGCCCGACGGCCGAGAGCTTCGCGATCGTCGCGGCGCTCCACGTGCTCGCGCTCGCGCTCGGCGCAGCGATCGCTGCGCCTTTCTGTGCGCGGGTGCGTGCGCCGGCCGCATGGGCCGCGGTGCTCCTGGCCGTCGCGGCGGCCGCCACGCTCGGAGGCATCGGATCGCTCGGCGACCTTCCGGCGCGCGCCGAGGCGGTGTTTCGCGCGGAGCCCGACTGGCTCGCGCTCGCGTGGCTCGTCGCGCCCGTCGTCGTGCTGCCGGTCGGCGCGATGGCCGCGTCCTTCACGTTGCTCCTGTCGGCCGCGCGCGCCGATCGGTCGCCGGGCCGTGCGGCGGGCGTCCTGCTCGCCGCCTCGTCGGCCGGCAACGTGCTCGGCGCGGCATTGCCTCTTTTTCTGGTTCCCTATCGAGGCCTGGCGGGCGCGCTGATCGCGTGCGGGCTCTTGCTCCTCGTCGCCGCCGTGCTCGCCGTCGTCCCGAGCCTCCGGGGCGGGCCGGACGTCTTGCCCGCCGCGCCGCGGCAAGCGGTCGCGTTCGCCGCTGCGGTCGCGCTCGCGCTCGTGCTCGCCGCGGTCGCGCCCGAGCGCTTCGATCCGGCGCGGCTCGCGAGCGGGCCGTACCTGTACGCCGCTGCGGGCGCGATCCCCTCGGGACGCGTCGTCTTCGCCGAGGACGGACCGGAGGCGTCGGTCGTCGTGCGCGAAGGAGGCGGCGACCGGACGCTGCAGATCGACGGCAAGGTCGACGGCAGCGCGGTCGGAGACGCGCGCACGCAGACGCTGGTCGGCCTGCTGCCGGCCCTGTTGCCCGAGCACCCGTCCGACGCGCTGATCATCGGGCTCGGGACCGGCATGACCGCAGATGCCGTGCGCGCCGTTCCGGGCGTGCGACGCATCGAGGTGGCCGAGCTCGTCGGCCCGGTCGTGCGCGCGGCGCGCCTCTTTCACGACGTGACCGATCGCGTGCTCGACGACCGGCGCGTGATCGTCCTGCCGGTCGACGGGGCGCGGCACCTGCGCGCGCCGTCGCACACGTACGACGTCATCGTCAGCGAGCCATCGAACCCTTGGGTCGCGGGCATGAGCGACCTCTTCGCGCTCGAGACGTTCACGGCCGCCCGCGACGCGCTCCGCCCCGGAGGCGTCGCGGCCTTCTGGTTCCACGGCTACGCGACGACCGACGCCATCGCGCGCGACGTCGTGCGCACGTTCCGCCACGTGTTCGCGGACGCGACCCTCTGGGAGATCGTGCCCGGACAGGACTACGTGCTCCTCGGGCACCGCGGCCGCGCGACGCTCGATCTCGATCGCATCGCGCGGCGCGTCGCGCACCCCGAGATCCGCAGACGGCTCGAGCGCGCCGGCATCGAGGATGCGACCGCGCTGCTCTCGCGGCTCGCGCTCTCGGGCGACGCGATCGACCGGTTCGCCGGCCCTGGTCCGCTGCTCGAAGCGCGCGACGGACGGCTCGAGCTTCTCGCGCCCCGCGCGATCCGCAACGACGCCTCGCTCGCGCTGCTGCGTCGACTCGGCGCGATCCCGGCGGACGAGGCGCTCGCGAACCTCGTCGTCGACGGCTCCTCCGAAGGCGGAATCCGTCTGCGCCACGCGCTCGAAGCGGGCCGCCTGGTCCGCCGGATGATCCGCTCCGCCGTCGCGCGCGACGAGACGCGCGCCATTCGCGACGGAGAACGTGCCGTCGGGCTCGTCGACGGCGATCGGCTCACGCGCACCTTGCTCGCGCGCGTGCTGCTCGGTCGCGCCAAGTCGCACGCGGTCGCCCTCGAGCGCGTCCCCGCGCGCGACGTCCTCTTCTCCGTGCTGGAGCTCGAGCCCGACGCCGCCGAACGCGTCGAGGCGCTGCGTACGCTCGGCGATCTCGAAGGCCAGCTCCATCGCTGGGACCGCGCGCTCGAGCGCTACGTGCAGGCGATCCGGCTCGCGCCGACCGACCTCGAGCTGCACCGCGCCGCGGCGACCTGCTACACGCGCCTCGGCGCCACCGACGCCGCGCGCCGCGAGCTCGAGATCATCCGCGGGCTCGTGCGCGCGAGACAACGGCAGTAGCGCACCTCCACTCGCGATATCCTCCCTCGGGATGCCACGTCGATCGCCCTCGTTTTCCGGGCTCGCGCTGATCGTCGTCTTCTCCATCGGGTGTGGCGGCGACGACGAGCCGCCGGGCACGTCCAGCGCCGACGCGGCGAGCGACGCTGCGCGCGACGGCAGTCGTCCGATGCCCGAAGCCGGCTTTCGCGACGTCGCGCCGCCCGATCCGCCGCCTCCGCTCGATGCCGATCTGCCCGACATGTTCGTGCCTGCGCCTCCTCCGCCCCCGGGCGCGGTCGCGCTGCTCGAGATCCATGCGCTCGACATCTGGGGGCAGGCGCTGCCGCGCGACGAGACGTCGCTCGCGGTGAGCTTCGGCTTCGCGCCCGTCGAGGCCGCGGGGTGGCACGTCGCGCAGGTGCCGCTCTTCGACGCCGGCAGCTACGAGATCGAGCTCTCGGCGACGGAGCACGAGACGCTCGTCACCAGCGTGTACTTCGACGGCAGCGCGGACCTCGCAGGCGCGGTGGCGCGTCCGGGGCCCGAGGCCGAAGGGCACGGCGTCGCGCTGCGCCACGAGATGCGCACGATCGACGGCCGCGCGCTGCCGGTGCACGTGCTCTATCTCGGCCTGCGCCATCGGTGGTTCGCGCCCGGAGGACGGCCTGCGCGGCGCGGCAACTTCGTCTCGCTCTTGATGGACGGCGAGGAAGCATGGGCCGCCGCGGACGCCGACCTGCGTTTCGCATCGAGCCAGGTGCTGCTCTCGACGTGGTGGTGGGAGTCCAACTTCGAGCTGGTGCGCGACCCGTTCACGCACGCGACGCTCACCTCCTCGGAGCGGCACGCCAACACGATCCTCGGCATCCTCGAGAGCTCCTTCGCAGAGACGCGCATCCTCGTCGGCCAGTTCTGGGGGCAAGACAGCATCCTCTCGTGGCTCTCGAAAGACGCGGCGCTGCGCGCGTACGCAGAGACGCCGGACGACGGCTTCGAGATGATGGGCATGGCCAACGAGACCGAGGGCTCGTTCTTCTTCGAGGTCGATCCCGTCTACTTCGTCGACCGGGTGCGCGACATCGACCCGTTCGCCGCGGGCGCGACCTTCGACGACGAGCCCGCGATCGCGTCGCGCGTCCCGCCGCACGCGGTCGATCTCTCGATGTGGCCGATCGGCGTGTCCGTGCAGGTCGCGTCCTATCACCAGAAGTTCCTCGTGGTGGACGGCTCGGTCGCCTACGTCGGCGGCATGAACCTGCGGCGCGTCGACTGGGACACGTCCGACCATCTCGTGTTCGAGCCGCGTCGGATGCTCTTCGATCGCACCGTGGACGAGCGCGACGCCGTGGCCGCGCACGAAGAGCTCCCCGACACCGGGCCGCGCAAGGACTACCAGATCCGCATCGAGGGCCCGGCCGCGCAGGACGTCGCCGACGTCTTCCACGAACGCTGGGAAGAGCAGCGGAGCCGCGGCGTCGATTACTCCGAGAACGCGACGCCCTTCACCGTCGATCGTGCGATCGGCGCGATCCCCGGCGGCGTGCAGGTGCAGGTGACCGCCACCTTGCCCGACCCGTTCTGGGAGCACGACATCGCCGAGACCTGGTTCGCCGCCGTCGAGAACGCCAACCGCTACATCTTCATCGAGGACCAGTACTTCCGGATCCCGATGCTCACCGAGGCGATCGCCGCGCGCATGGCCGCGGTGCCCGATCTGCGGCTCGTCGTGATCACCAAGCCGATCTCCACCAACGACCCCGGCTGCGCGTGGACCCACCGGACCGACACCGATCTCGCGTCGCGTTTCCCGGACCGCTACGTGACGCTGCAGCTGCGCGCGTTCGACACGCAGGTGACCTTCGGCTTCGACGAGACCGACGCGATCTTCCAGGACATGGACGTCCACTCGAAGCTCCTCATCGTCGACGACGTGTTCCTCAGCGTCGGCAGCGCCAACAAGAACAACCGCGGCATCGTCTACGAAGGCGAGCTCAACGTCGCCGTGGTCGA
>JADZFZ010000894.1 GCA_020854145.1 Deltaproteobacteria bacterium
CGCCGCCCGCGTCGCCGGTTCGCGCGAGCACGCCACCCGCGCTGCCGATCCGCGAGAGCGCGTCGCCGCCCGCGTCGGTTCGCGCGAGCACGCCGCCCACGCTGCCGATTCTCGACGGCTCGCCTTCCGCCCCGACGTCGAGCGTCGAGCTGACCGACCTGCTCGCATCGGCGCCTCGCCCGAACGCGCCCTCCGCTCCCGCGCCGCCCGCGCCGCCTCCGCGCCGCGATCCGTCCGAGCCCGACATCGAGATCACGGTCGCCGAGCCGCCCTCGTCGCGGTCGTCGAGCCCGTCCGGCCGACCCGTGGTCGATGGTGCATTGCCCTCCGTGATCGTCGCCAAGGAGCTCGACCCCATCGTCACCAACGTGCCCGCCTCGAAGGCGGCGCGGATGGGCCTCGTGCCCGGCGGAGCACCGTCGAGCTCGGGGGGCATCTTCGTGCTCGTGCTGATCCTCGTCGGGCTCGCTCTGATCGTGCTGCTCGGCTGGTCGATGGCGAAGCGTCGGACGCCCGAGCCCACCGAACCCGATCGACACGGGGCGCTCGACGCCCGCCCGCCCGCGCACTGGCGCCGAGGTGAGGGTGCCGACCTCGGCGATCGATCGTCGGTCCGTCCGATTTGATCGGAAGTTGACGCCCTCCGGCGAGCGTGCCATGCACCTCGGCCATGCGTGCGCACCCGTCCAGCGATCACTCCTCCGTCCTCGCTCGACTGCGTCCGAGCAGCGCTCGGAACCCTTTGCGTTCTGTCCATTTGTTATGGATAGTCGCCGCGCTCAACGCATCGTGCTCGTGCGGCAGCGCCGAGGGCGCGCAGGGAGACGGCGAGCGACGCGCCGACGCACCCGAGGTCTTCGGCAACCGACGCACCCACCTCGACCTGCTCGAGCACGCGTCGCTCGCCGACATCCACCACGACGGCCTGTACATCGACTTCGGCACCGCCTCGCGCTTCAAGTACACGCTCGGCAACTGGAAGACCGGCTGGGGCGGGGACGAATCGCAGAACGGCGCCACCTACAGCCAGATCGTCCAGCCCGCCGCGCGCGTGTACTTCCCGCTCGATCAGGCAGGGCCCGTCACGCTCCGTTTCCGCGCGCGCCCCGAGCGCTCGCGCAACATGATGGTGTTCCTCAACAACCGCTCGCTCCCGAGCGTGCAGCTGCAGGCGGGCGCGGACTTCCGCGAGTACGACGTCACGGTTCCCGCCGAGGCGACGCGCGTCGGGGACAACCATCTCCTTTTGCGCTTTACCGGATTCACCGCGGCGCCCAACGCGGCCGCCGCGTCGATGGACTCGATCCGCGTCATCCCCAGCGCCCAGGCGCCCGCGCCCGGCACGCAGTACAGCCCACCCGCGCTCTCCGAGATCGTGACCGAGATGCAGGTGGGCGACGTCCAGCGGCGCGCCCTCGCGGTCCGCGCGCCCACGACGCTCAGCTACTACGTCGAGGTCCCGCGCGGCGGCAGCATCGGCTTCGGCGTCGGCGCCAACGGACAGGTGCGCGCCTCGGCGAAGGTCGTCGTGACGCCCAACAACGGTCAGCCCACGGAGCTTTTCTCGGCCAACGTCGGGAGCGACGCCTGGACCGATCGGGTCGTCTCCCTCGAGCAGTTCGCGGGTCAGGTGGTCCGCCTCGACCTCCGCGTCGAAGGCTCGGCCGGCACCGGCCGCGTCGGCTGGAGCACGCCCACGCTCCTCGTGCCGCCGCCCGCCGAGCGCGCCGCTCCGACGCGCGCGAAGAACGTCATCGTCGTGTTGGTCGACACGCTGCGCGCCGATCACACGCAGCCGCACAACCCGCGCACACGCGTGCAGACCCCCGCGCTCCTCGAGATCGGGTCGCAGGGCGCGGTGTTCGACGCGGCGCAGACGGTGGAGAACTGGACCAAGCCGTCGGTCGCATCGCTGCTCACCGGCATGTGGCCCGCGGGGCACGGCGCGAAAGAGCAGTCGTCGCGCCTGCCCGACGGCGCGCACCTCCTGTCGGAGGTCTTCCGCGAGGCCGGCTTCGCCACGGGCGCCTTCATCGCGAACGGCTACGTCGGCGCGCGTTTCGGCTTCAACCAAGGCTGGGACCGCTACGTCAACTTCATCACCGACAACCGTCCGACCTCGGCCGAGAACCTCTTCGACTCCGCGGCGGAGTGGGTCCAGCAGAACCGCGACCGCCGCTTCTTCCTCTACGTCCACACGATCGATCCGCACGTGCCCTACTCGCCGCCGGATCGCTTCCTCCGCATGTACGACGCGCGCGAGTACAACGGCATCGTCGATCCGCGCCGTACCGGCGACCAGCTCCTCGCGGCCAAGCAGAACCCGCCGACCGTCGTGTTCGACGACCGCGATCGCGAGCGTCTCGAGGCGCTCTACGACGGCGAGATCAGCTACCACGATCACCACCTCGCGCAGTTCCTCCGGCAGCTGCGCGAATGGAACCTGCTCGACGAGACCCTGATCGTCGTCACCTCCGACCACGGCGAGGAGTTCCACGATCACGGCAGCTACGGGCACGGCCACTCGCTCTACCAGGAGCTGCTCCACATCCCGCTCATCATGCGTCACCCGGGCACCATCCAGGCTGGCACGCGCATCACCGACACCGTCGGGATCGTGGACGTCGCCTCCACCGTGCTCGAGGCCGCGCAGGTTCCCCTGCATCGCGAGAACGAGGGCCGCAGCCTCATGCCGTACCTCCGCGGCCACGCGCCGAGCGGGCCTGCCGTCGCGTTCTCCGACTTCCTGCACGATCAGCGCGCGGTGCGCGCGGGCCGATGGAAGCTCCGCATGCGCGGGCTGCGTGCGGACCTCTACGACCTTCAGGCGGACCCGGGCGAGCGCCGCAACGTCGCCGCCGACAACCCGATCGCGTTCCGCTACACCCGCACGCTGCTCGGCCAGTTCCTCGGCGCGCCCACGCGTCGCGACTGGGCACGCGGCGGAAGCACCGAGGCCGCGCCGGCCGCGCTCCGCTCGGAGAACGCCGTCATCGACCGCACCACGCAGCAGCAGCTCGAGGCCCTCGGCTACGCCCACCCGACGGCCCCCGCGACCGCCGAGCCCGACGCGGGTCACTGAATGTCCGGGGGTCTGGCGGGCAGACCCC
>JADZFZ010000895.1 GCA_020854145.1 Deltaproteobacteria bacterium
CAGCCTCGGTCCACTGCTGCCATCCGCCTCGAACCTGCTTCGACCCGTTTCGCATCGCCACCTCCGTGCCCGCGCATACACGGGCTCTCGGAGGTCACGAAAGAACGCTGCTCGCCGATGGGATACGTAGCAGCGCCGTGATGCGACCGAGCCCATCGCGGTGGATCGTGGACTCCTGCCCCGTTGGATCCGTCACCTCTACGATGGCATCGAGCCCGCGGTCCCAGACGGCAGTCGTCGTGAGGAAGCGATCCATCACCGTTGACGGCTGGACCGCTGTGCTCTCGCTCAGTGGGAACTGCGCGTACCGCTCATCGAGCGTGATCGTCGCGTACCGCAGGCATTCCGCGGGATCCACGGTCGCCGATCCGCCGCATGATTCCGTCGCAACGCCCCAGTCGTTGAAGACCGATGACGTGTGAATCGTCTGGTCGTCTTGGTCGTACTCGTCTACGTCGCTGGCAGGATCGCCATCTGGCTCGATCCCCGGACCGAACTCGAAGCCATCGGATGGGCGGTCGGCAGCGCCGCGATCACGGCGGTGTGAGTCAGATCGCCCTCGTCGTTGTACTCGTTCGTCGTCTCGCCGAGCGCTTGGGCGCCCGGGCCGTCCGTCCACGAGCGTTCGGTGCGCCACATCCACGCACCGTCGCCGCCGAGCAGGACCGGGATCTGGTGGCTGACGATATCGTCTTCCTCGTCGCTGGCGAAACCGCCCGCGGTGCTCAGCCGAGCGTGACCCACATTGTCGACATCCACATTGGAAGTCATCGAGCGGAGGTGAGCCGACTGCTGACCTCGAATGCGCACCAGCTCGGGTGGCTCGGCTGCCGTGCTGGCGAAGGTGGCGTCCTGCCGCTCCACGGTCGGGAGCTCGACTGTCCCCGTCTCGGGGCGAAACGGGCTCGTGTCGTAGCGGAGCTCGTCGGTCTGGTGCACGAACGCGTACGAGACGGCTGGGCGCCCGTCGCTCGTCGCGGGAAACAGGGTGCGAACCGTGTAGCTGGCGTGGGAGGTCGATAGATCTTCGTCGCCGTCCGCTGCGGCCCCTGGCCAGCAGCCTGACAGACAGGCGATCCGTCCGCGCGCGTCCGGGCCTACCCGGCCGCACAGCTCCGTCTGGAGCCCCGATCGAGCCCCGCGTGGAGGCACGCAGCCCCCGGCCGTTCACGCTCGTGCTGGCCGCGCGCGCCCGACACACGCACATTTCGCAAACCGCGCGATCGCCCGGACTGTCCGCGCCAGCATCAACCTGGTACGGGGCCGCCCAGCAGCGCCGGCCTCGGGGGTCAACCTGGTACGGGGCCGCTCGCCGGGGGGGTCACTCGTCCGCCACACCAAATCGCTCCGCGATCGGACGCGCGAGAGCCGTCTCCTCGCCGTCTCCAGGCTCTGGAGTCAGCGCTGCTTTTAGATAGCGGTCAGCATCCTCAATGAACTCCACCGCGTCAGTAGGCACTGATTCGAAGGCGTCTTCCGGAAGCAATCGCAGTTCGTGCAGACGGTGCTCCAGCAGGAATCGAACCAGTAGGGTCATGAGACGTGACTGAGGCAATCGCTGCCCGTCAGCCACGTCGCGAAAACCTGAGAACGTCCACGGCACCGACCGCATCTGTTCATCGAGGCAGTATGCTTTGCCCATCGTCAGCGCCTCTCGGCACTCAAAGCATACCAAACAATAGGTGTAACTCATGGCGGAGCGCTCCAAACGTAGTCGCCTTCGACGCTGTGAACTCGTATTTCTGTGATGCCACCTGGCCCGCTATGACGCAAGCGATGACGTACCCCCTGTACCGCCGTGCGGAAACGGAGACCGGCTGCTCGGCCATCGACGACTATGCGACCTGATTGGGCTCGAGCACCCCGGATCGCTTGGGAAACAGCGTTACGTGTGGCGCGCTTTAGAGTCTTCAACTCAACCATCCGCCCATCGACCTCAAAATCGGCTCCCGCAGCGTGGCGACCGCGCACCCGAACGTCGTGCCCCCGCCCCGACAGTTCCCGGGCATACTCGAGTTCCGCAGGATGGGGACGGCCCTCGACTACGACTGAACCTTGTCGCCGTGCAAGCGCGGAGCCTGGAGTGCCGCCTCCTCCCCCCTGGGGAGGCTCTGATGGAGGTGACTGCCGTGAACCACGCGCAGAGCGAGATGCTCCCGTATCCTCGGCGCCGGCCTCCGCCAGGCGGGCTCCAGCAACATGGTCGAGCAGAGTACGCCCCGCCACCATGACGGCGCCCACGGTACAAGCTCCCGCGCCACGACAAGTCTCCGCCATTTCCTGGGCCCGGGCAGCTGGTCCACCAAGAAACATCACTCCGACTTCGCCCACCACTCCCGCGCCCTGCCGCACGGCGGGTGTAACGTCTCGGGCGACCGCCGCGGCACCGTCCGACACCGCCTGGAGCGCGGGCGTTACTTGCTCGTTCACGTCGTCTGCGAGAGTCCTGGGTCTCGCGGGGGCTGGTCGGCGCGCGGGCTGTCTGGGAGCGGAACGCGGCTGATCGACCTGAAGAACCTCCCCTGTGTCTTCGCTGTAGTTGCCTGTAGTGTCGTCCGCGCTGCAGGACTCGTTTCCTTGCGCACCCCCGCTGCATGTCAGCCCCAACGGGTCCCGCGCCTGCAGCAGATTCCCGCTCACGTAGTGGTACGAGTTGCCCGCCTCCCCACCGCCCATCGCGTGCACGTGCAGCGGGTCGGGACTCGCCCACCGCCCTATCCGCGGGATCAGGTAGCGCTCGCCGAAGTACACCAGCCCGACCTCTTCGTCGCCCTCCTTGCCTGTGAAGCCCATCGGCTCTCTGGGCGCGAAGTCGTCGCCCATCGACTCGTCTTCCTGGAAGGCCCGATAGGTCTCGGTGGCGCCGTTCGGGTAGAACGTGCTCGTCTCGACGAGCGTCCCTGATCTCAGGTCGATGACGGCGCTCGTGCTCCCGATCAGATCGGTGATCGCGATGGTCGCGCGGTTCCAGGGGTCGAAGCCGCCTTCGTCGCCGCCGTCACTGCGCTGGACGAATCGGGCTCCGGCGATGACGAACTGGTCTTCGCTGGGGCTGAGCTCCACGTAGGCGTCGTCGCCGGCGTCGCGCTCGAGGCCGCGGCGCTCGAGGTCGCCGGGGAAAGGGTAGAGGGCGATGCGGTGGTTGCCTATCTCGTCGGTGGTCTCCTTGACGACGCGCTGGTTGGCGGCGTCGTAGCGATAGCGCTGTCGGGCTTCGAGGGACCAGGTGCCGCTTCCGGCGCGGTCGTAGCGGCGGGCTTCGGCTAACCGGTTGAGCTCGTCCCAGCGGTACTGGTAGTGCTGCTCCCGAGCGCAGACGCAGCTGTCGCGGAGGTTCTCTCGGCGCTGGGTTACGGTTCCCGCGATGTCCTCGCAGGTCTCCATCGGCGCGTCTTCACAACGCGCGCGCACGGTCATGGCGACGACGTTGCCGCCTTGCCCGTAGTCGACGGAGAGCCAGCCGCCGCGATCGTTGCCGGGGGCGCCGTCGTCGAGGTGGACAGCCAGGCGCAGCGCCGACGGGCGCTCGGACTGGGCGGGGTCGCCGTTGGTGATCGTGCCGAGCTCGCGCTCGTAGAACGTGTTGCCGTCGTCGAATGTCGGCGGCTCGCGCCACTCGCGCATGTTCGCGAGCCAGTCGTATTGCCAGCTCAGCTCCTGCACGCGGCCGTTCGGAAGCGTCGGAAGGACGGGAGCCGGGCGGGTGCGCATCGGGTCCATCGACTCCACTGCGAGCATCTCGTCGCGGTAGTCGCTGGCATTGTCGATGGGCGTGCGCGCGCCCTCGCCGTTCGTGTAGTCGAAGCGGGCGCCGACGACGCGATAGAGGCTGTCGTGCTCGATGTTGATCGATTGAGGCCGATAGCCCGCCGGCCACTCTGCGGGATCGCGGTCGTCGAGGACGGCGACGAGGTTGCTGGCCACGTCCCAGACGAGCTGTTGATCGACGACGCCGTTGACCCCCGGCAGCGTCCCAGGGTCTGAGTCGAGCGCGGCGACGCGCGTCACGCGCGTGCGGACGGGGCGCCGCCGGATGTCGTAGTCGGTCGTCTCGACTGTCGGAGTGCGCTCTCCGTCGTCCCCGTCTTGCGTGTCGCCGTAGGTGACCTGTTGCGCGAGGCCGTCTGCCGTGTACTGGATGTCGCTGATGATGGACTGGACGTCGGCATCGCCGAGCTCTGCCTCCAGCGCGATTGGGAGACCGCGGCGATTGTAGGTGATCCTGCCCGTTCCGAGCCCCGCGGGCGGCGTGAAAGGAAACCCCGTTGTTTCCTGACCGCGGGTCAGCGTCATCGACCGAACGCGATTGCCGTGGTTGTAATGCGTCTCCTGCTGATAGAGCGCCTGGGTGCTGCCGAGCGAGGCTGCGCCGTCGTAGATGACGCTCGCTGGGGTGATGCCCTCGGCGTTGCCGAGTGGCACGCTCGGGTCGTGCCCGCTGATGGGATCGTCCGCCGCGCCGGCGGGCGCGATCACGGACACGAGACGGCCGGTCCACACGACGTTTCCGCGAACGTCGTAGGACACCGTCGACTGTTGCCCGCGATCGGAGACTCCCGTGGGCCGGCCGCGATCGTTGTCCGTCGAGAAGCCGCTGACCGTCAGGCCGCTCGTCCAGCCGGGATGGTCGTCGAAGAAGTAGCGGACGTCGACGTCCACGCCGGCTTCGGTTCGGTCGAGGCCGATTGCGTCCTCGGGAACCTCCTCGACGGGCGCTTCGCTGGGCACCTGGGCTTCGGCGCAATAGACGTAGCGCTCGCCGAGCAAACGGCCGCCGTCGTCGTAATAGAAGTTCTGACCGCAGCCCCGCGGATCTCTGACGGCCACGAGGTCGCCTACGCGGTTGAACAGATAGCGCCAGGTGCGATTGGTCGCGTTCTGGGTCCCATCGCGTGAGTCTGTGTCGGGATCGGTCGAGCCAACGCGCCGGCCTATCGTGTCGTAGAAGAACTGCCGTTGGGTCACGTGCGACGCGTCGAGCGGATCGGTCGTGCCGTCGCCCGCGGTCTCTGCCCGCGTGATCGACAGGACCGCGCCGTCCTCTCGATAGGTCGTGAACAGCCGATAGGTCTCGAGCACGGTCGAGCCTGGCTGGCGGTTACGCTGGATCTGATCGACGACGCGGCCGTGACCATCGGTGCGCGCCGTCGTGCACGTGCGGTAATGCGGAGACGATGGGTCGTTGTCGAGCGGGTCGCATACGTCGGAGGACAGCGAGTGATAGCTCGTCCACGTCGCCGAGCCGTCCTCGGCGATGGCTGCGCGCGCCCGGCCGAACGCGTCGTAGACCGCGCGAGAGTACGGTGTTGCCGGCAACGCGACTGCCGCGGCGGGCGTCGGCTCGGCTTCGCTCAGGAAGTCGGCGATGTGGGCGCGTTCGGCCGTGCCGCGGGGCGTCAGAACGCCGACTCCCGATTGCACCCACGGTCGCTCGCTCGCGTCGTCGCCCGTGCTCAGGCTCGCGCGCGTTCGGCCCAGACCGTCGACATAGGCGATGGACTGAACCTGGCCTGGGCCAGACGAAGTCGCGTAACACTCCAGCACCGATGTCGTGACGACGCGGCTGACGGGCTGCGTGCTCGGCTCCTCCGTCAGCTCGTACTCGATGACGACCGTCGGCAGTGGGTCCGTGACCCCTGGACAGCGCGAAGAGTCCGGGATGAACGGTGGTAACAGGGCAGTGACGCGGCCGAGCCCGTCGCGGAAGACCTGCGACGTCTGGCCGTTGGGGTCGCTGACCTCGGTGATGGCGTCGAGGCCGCGGTCCCAGACTCCCTCGGTGATCAGGAACTGGTCGTCGGACGCTCGGCCCGGCAGGATCGCCGTGCGCTCCTCGAGCGGGAACTGGGCGTAGTCCTCGTCGAGACCGATGGTCGCGTAGCGCAGGCACTCGGTCGCTGCATCGGGCGAATCTCCCGAGATGTTCGCCCCGCCGCACGACGCGGTCGCAGTGCCCCACGGGTCGAAGGTCGACGACATCTCGATCGTCTGATTCCCCTGCTCGTACTCGTCGGCGTCGCCGGGGCCGCCGTCCGGATCGGTCGGATCCTGGCCGGGGCCGAACTCGTAGGGGTCCGTGGTCAGCTCGGCGCGGACGGCGGTATGGATCAGGTCGCCGGTCTCGTCGTCGTACGTGTTGGTTGTGTGACCGAGCTCCAGATCGCCATCGCCGTCGGTCCACGAGCGCTCGGTTCGCCACAGCCACTGGCCGGCGCCGCCGAGCAGCACCGGGATCTGATGGCTGACGATCTCCTGGTCCACCATCTCGCGACCGAGCGCGCGCTGCCGCAGCGCATGGCCCACGTTGTCGACGTCCTCGGTCCTCGATTGGATGTGCGCGTATCCCGCGCCGCGGATGCGCACGAGCTCTTCGGGATCGGTGCTCGCGTCCTCGCGGTCTGCGCTCTGGCGAACGACCGTGGGCAGAGAAACCGTGCCCGTGCCAGCGCCGAAGGGGCTCGTGTCGTAGCGGAGCTCGTCGGTTCGGTGCACGAACGCGTACGAGACGGCCGGGCGTCCGTCGGTCGTCGCCGGGAAGAGCGTTCGGACCGTATAGCTGGCGTGGGAGGTCGATAGGTAGGTGCCGCGCTGGTCGAAGCTCTCGGTCAGCGACTCACGGCCTTTGAGCGCCTCGTCCGGATTGTCGGCCAATCGGTCGGCCGCGATCGCGTTGGGTCTGCGGCCCTGGAGAAAGCGGGTCCTCGTGATGCCCGTGGGGTGCGACTCGTCGCCGATCGCGATCGCGTCGGCCGCGCCGAAGCCGCGGAACTCTTGCTCGATGCCTTCGTAGTAGCCGTCGTGGTAGGCGAAGACGGTGCGCGAAACGTTCTCCTCACGGCCCAGCGCACTGAAGCGGTCGGTGGTCTCGACCGCGCGGACGACGGATGAGACGACGGGGGATCCGCCGGACCGATAGGCGCATTCACCGCCGCCGGTTTCGTCCGAAGTCCGCGCCTGAATGCGCGCGTCGCAATCGCCGCCGACGCGGCTCCACGTGAATCGGTCGCAGGAGGCATCGGTGCAGGACTCTGCTGCGGCCAGATCCGTCAGATAGTCTTCTACCGAGGAGCCGTACTCGAGTGTGGTCAGCGCGCCGAGGCCGTTGTCGACGCTCGTCAGCACACGCGGCTGATGGCCGCCCATCGGGTCGATCCACCGGTAGTTGTCGGACGACGCCCAGAGGATGTCGGTCGTCCCGCTACCGTCGATGTCCGCAAAACGTACACGATCTACGAACGCAGGGGTCGGAGGCGTCTCATGCAGGATGGCGCGCTCCGTGAACGCCGCTCCGGCCTTGTTCAGCCAGACCGAGATGTCGCGGAAGCCGACCTGCACGATGTCGGCAGCACCGTCTTCGTCGATGTCCTCGAGGTAGACGCCGGAGCTCTCGATGTCGAGCTCGCGCGGTGGCGTCTGCATCTCGATGTAACGGCCGTCGCCTTCTCCGCGATCACACGAGGCTGGACCATCGCCCCAGAGGCCAGGTCCGCGACCAGGCCAATAGAGCACGCGGCCGCGGCGTACCTTCACGATGTCCTGAAGCCCGTCGCCGTTCATGTCCGCGAGGCGTACCTCGGGGTCCTCGAAGTCAAGCGGGATCCCGACCTGGAGCACACATGACGTGATCGGATCCGTGGACAGCTCCCATTCGCCCGACGCGCTCAGCGCCGCGCTCCCGAACCTGCCGTCACCGTCCGGCAGCCAGCCCAGGTTCAGCCACGTCTGCATCTCCGTGCCGCTCGTCCGCACGACATCGACGAGATGGTCGTTGTTGACGTCGAGGGCCTTGATGCGCGCACCGTCTCTGCCGAGATCGATACGCGGATCGGTCACGCCATCGGGCAACGCTACGGGAACGTATGTCCATTGCCAGCCCTGCTGCGCGGGCGAGACGTCGGCCCCTGCGGGCATCGCGCCGTCTGGCTGGCGCGTCGGCGTGAAATAGCCATAGTTGCGCAGCCGCGGCATGTGCAGGTAGTCGCTGCGCCCGTCTCCATCGATGTCCATCGGGACGAGGTTCAGGTTGTCGAGCGACATGACGCCGGACAGCCCTGTAGGCATCGGCACCGCGACGGCGTCGGAGAACCCTCCCGCCACTCCTGGCAGCGCGTCGCGCCCGGCAAAGCCGTTGAAGTACACACCCGCTGCTGGCCGCCCATCGGACGTCCTGTAACGGGCAGGGTCGGTGACGACGATGTCCGGCAGACCATCGGAGTTCACATCGAACAGGTCGGTACGCGACTCGTCGACGGAATGCGGCGGAGACGCCCCCGAAGTGTGGAGCGACGTGTCGAACCCCACGAATCCCGCGGGGGCGCGCGCCGATCCCGCGGGGCGCGAGTAGCCGAACGTCATCGGCGGCAAAACGTCGCCGACGATGGTGTCGCCCAGCGAGCCCTCCGGCGTATCCGCCAGACCAGAGCGCGGCGTCCACGATTGGAAGGTGTTCGTGTAGAACAGCAACTCGCTGCGGCGTCCCTCGACCTGAACCGTCGAGAGCAGCGAGTGGAACGACTCCTCGGCGGGCAGATAGCCGAGGTGGTAGCGACGCACGATCGACCGACTACCGGGCGCGCCCTGGGCCGCGCTGATCTCGATGCGCTTCAGCCGCAGTGAGGTCGACGTGCGCCAGCCCGTCGCGTACGACGACCAGACATCTGGGCGGCTGTCCCAGACGAAGAGCACTCGACGGCCATAGTGCGCGAGCTCGGCGGAGCAGTTGCGCCTGGCCTCGACG
This sequence comes from Deltaproteobacteria bacterium, assembly GCA_020854145.1. GTDB lineage: Bacteria > Myxococcota_A > Polyangia > Polyangiales > JADZFZ01 > JADZFZ01. Next base: position 8,738 of record JADZFZ010000895.1, read on the forward strand.
TTTTCTCCGGTAGAGCACGCCTCGTGAGGAGACACGTAGTGGATGTCGTCCAGCCACGAGAGGCCGTTCTCGTACCGATAGCGGTAATAGACCGTCGAGCCGTGGCTGTCGCTCATCCGCGTCAGGTGCCAGCGATGGATGCGCGGCCCAGGTCCTTCTCCACGACCCGATTCGCGCGTGCGCGCCAGAGGCGATCCGGCCTCGACCCCCGGCGTGCCCTCGTCCGTCTCGAGCGCATTGGCTGCGAAGGACGTGACCTCGGCAGGCCCGTGGCCGACGGGTAGCTCGCCGAAGTCGAAGCGCGTCCCGTCGGGCGATTGCACGACCCAACGACGCGAGTCGGGCGCCCGGAAGAAGCGCATGAAGCCGCCTTCGACGCGGGCGCGATATTGCTGCCAGTCGGCCAGCTCTGCGGGCACCGACGCGATGCACGAATCGAAGCCGTCGGTCTGCGCCTGGTATCCCTCACAATCGACGGCCGCCGCCTGAGCCGAGTCGACGGCGACAAGCTCCTGGCCGCCGTTGTAGAGGAACCGGTCTTCCTCGCGGTGCCACGCCGGACGGTCGATGTACCGAGGCAGCCCCCGATCGGTCTGTCGCGCAATGAACGGGACAGCCATCGACCAGCCGATGCCCAGAGGCCCGTTGCCCGAGGACGACGAGTACGAGAGCGACAACGACGGCTGCACGCCCGCGCGGCCGGACGGCAACGCGATGGGCACGGAGAACGTGCCAGTCCCGGACGAGAGCACCGGAGTGAACGACTCGCCCATTCCCTGGACGGAGCCCTCCGCCGCCGGCAGCGAGATCGCCTGCGGCGTCACCGCGGTCTTCGCGGGACCGGAAGGAAGCGCACGCGTCCGCGGACCGCGGGGCGACGCTGAAGCCGCCGCGGCCAGAGCCTGCGCAGCCGCCGGATCGGTAGCCCCCAACGCCGACTGCCCGATGTCGGTCATCGCAGATGCCGCGGGATGGAGCGCCGCTGCGGCCTCTGCCGAGATGGCAGACTCGGGGACCGACGTCTCGTCCGAGACTGCCGGAGGCTCCGCGGGTGTCGTCTCGGCTGGAGAATCCTGGGCCAGCGCGATCGGGGCGATCGCCGACTGCACCATCAGGCCCACCAGCAATAGCGCCAGGAGGCGCTTCACGGGCCACCTCCGAGCTGGAGGCGGTAGAGAAGGACGCTCCGATAGGCAGCGGGATCACCCTCGACGGGGTCCATCATGTCGCCCCACTGCGTGGCGTCGTCGCTCCAGACGACCCAGAGCGCGTCGTCGTTCGTGAGCATCGACGCGCCACGTTGGAGGCTCTCTCCGCCCAGGAGCTCGGCTAGCTCGTCGGCTTCCATTGGCAGCGTCGCGTCCAACGCGGTCAGGCTCACGTCTCGCCGCCGATCGTCTTCGCTCTGGCCGACCTCCACGGTCACGGCTATCCCATCGCCGACCGGTGCGATCGCTGGGCGGAGCTCGGCGAGGGAGGGGTCGACGGCAACGCTGTTCGGACCGACCAGCATGCCTTCTCCGACGGGCACGTTGCGCGCGATCACGTCACCGCGGCCATCCTCGGCGCGGGACTCCCATGCCACCATGAAGCTGCCTCCCCCGAGGCGGGTCGCGGCAGCACCGGCAGCGAATCCAGCGGCGAGCTCCAGGTCGTCGTCGAGGTCGATCGCCGCCGAGCCCAGGTATCGCCGTGCCCGCAGCGACGGCAGCTCGTCGAGGTCCCACGGCGCATCGGTCCAGGCGACGAGCCAAGTCTCGCCGCTGACCGCCACGGTCGCATCGAGCTGGTCGCCCGTGCGCCGCGCGGGAACGAGAATGTCCTCCTCATCGAGCGCAGCCCCCTCGGAATCGAATCGGCGCGCGCGAACACCGATGTTCTCGTCGTCCAAGTCCAGGCCCGAGTCGTCGGTCCAAGCGATGACGTATCCCTCGTCGAACGACGCGATCGCCGGGCCGTGCTGGTGGAAGTACGGCTGCCGATTGGCCTGCCGCGCAGGCGTGAGCAATCGGCCACCCACCGTGACGTGCTGAACGGCGATCCCGCCCAGATCGCCGTCGCCGTTGGGTGCCGTCCAGGTGACCACCCAACCCGAAGCCAATCCCGCGACTGCGGGCTCCAAGTCCCAGCCCAGCGCGGCGACCCGCACGATCTCGATGGGTGCGTCTGAGCAATCGACCGGCGTGCCGTCCGCCAGGAACCGGCGTCCGTAGAGCACGATCTCCAAGCCCTCGACGGCCGTCCAGATCACGAGAACCCGCGAATTCTGATCAGCCGCCGCCCCTGTCGACGGCCCAGCGCCGTTGGCCTCCACGAAGGCCGAAGACGCGACGACGAACGGCGCCCCGGCCATCTCCGTCTCACACGATTCGATCTGCAGGCACTCGCCGCCCACGCAGATCCCGCCATCGAGGCAAGGCGAGTCGTCGTCGAGCGCCACGGGGTCGCACATCTCGCCGTCGCACGCGGGCCGATGGCACTGCATCGGCTCGCACTCGCAGCCCAGCTCAGGCGGCGGAGAATCGCTGTGAATCGGCGGGATCGTCAGCGACCCGGTAGGGATGAACTCGCCGAACGCGCTCTCGGGGATGAACCACCCGAATCCCGCATCCGGCCCAGGGTCGAGCGGACTAGACCCGTGGGTGCACGCCGCGAGGACCGCAACGGGCAGCCACGCGCCCAGCATGATGTGCGAGCGCATAGCTCACTCGAACCGAGTCCAGTAGCGGTAATCGAGCACGATCTGGACGTCCTCGACCCGATTCCAGTCGAATCCTGGTGCGTCCCAGATGCGCAATCGGTAGCTACCCTCGAGCGGACGTCCCTCGAATTCTCCTCGCTGGTAGTCGGTCAGCAGCGACCGGTCAGCCGACGAGATCGGATTCGTGATGTAGCGCTCGGCGAGCAGCGCCTTGGCCTGTTCGATGTTGCCGCTGAATAGCGGCGCATCGATGACCTCGCCGGCGTGATTACGCACTCGGAACGGTGGTGCGTGCTGGAGTGAGAACGGTATGAAGCCGCTCCCGTAACAGGCGCTGGGATTCGGTGATCGCGAGCAGTCCCGTACTCCGGTTCCGACGACGTTGATCGCCAATAATCCGATCCGATAGTTGAAGTTGCCCAGCGCAAGGGCGCCGGTAGGCACGACATCGCCCCGCTCGATATCGGGCAGGCTCATCGTGAATCGCGACTCCCAGAAGCAGCGCAACAACGCGCGGTCCGGCGTGTCCTGCGTCCCGCAGGTTGCACCGAACCCGTCCGGGCACACATACTCGCAGGCCCGGGTCCAGTAGCGCGGATCGCGGAATGACGATCCGTCCGAGTCTTCGCAGAGACCGACGCCCTGTGCGACGCCCTCTGAGTTGGTCGTCAGGTACGGCTCGGGCTCCGCCGGAGGATCCAGTCCAGCCACGTCCGGGGACACCGCCTCGAGTTGCGGAGCCGAGATGACCACGGGATCGGGCATGTCCATACCCGACGGGGTTCCGGGTGGCGCGAACGTGATCGTCACCGTCTGCTCCACTGGGTTGCTGAATCGCGTCCACGCTCGCCGCCAACCGGGATGGCGCCATCGATCCTCGTCGTCAATGAAGATTGCTGGGTCCGGCTCCTCCATCTCGAGAGCCGTGTCGGCTTGAGTTGCCAAGACCGCCTGAGGTGTCGCGATGCCGCCATCCGGCGAGTCGCCGACTCGCTCGTACCACGACAGCGCAAACAGACCCGGACTCAACGTCATGGACTGCGAGATACCCGGAGCCGCAGCGGCCTCCCCGGGAGTGCCGCCATCAGGCAGCTCGCCCCACTCCAGCCGGACCGCCGCCGAGCCGCCCAGCGCTCGGGCACTCGGAGCGCTCAGCGCGCCCCCGTCCGGGACCCGGTCGATGCTCTGGAATGGTCCTGCCAGTCCGCTTGTGCCGCCGTCGGGATCGTCGGGCTCACGGTCCTCCGTCATCGCCATTGCGCAGAACCCTTCGGAGTCACAGCCGTGATGCCAAACATCCCTGTCAGACAGATCATCCGAGCTCCGCAGCAGGTTATGTCCTCGTACGTCGCACGCTTCCCTGACATGGTGCAGGTCATCTCGAAGCGACAGCACCGCCACATCTCGACCATCCTGGAACGGATAGTCCAGACGATAGGACTCGATGAAATCCTCGAGCAGCGTCACGTAGTTCCCAACGTAGCCCTCGTCGTAGCTCGTCACGTCGTCGCCGACGTCACGAATGCGGTCGTAGTCGATCCCGCTCATTGAGCACACGCTATCCGCCCACGTTGCCGGCGCAGGCACTAGCGTCATCTCGTCGCGCATCCGGGTCAGGTCGACACCGAGGCGTTGCTCGACGGCGCGGCGCGCCAGGTACGCCATCTGGACAGCACGGCGCCGGGCCCGATCGTAGCGGTGCCGCAGGGTGCTCAGACGCGCGCGCATCACGCGATTGACCGCGTACTCCTGCCCGACCTCGTCACGGTCCAGAAATAGAACGCGAGCCGCCTCTCGGCGTGCTTCGTTCCGCAGGCGGTCAAGCTGCGCAAGCAGACCGTTGGTACGCGCGTAGGCCTGCGACAGATTTCGCGCTGTCTCCTCCAGGGCGTCCATCCGCGACCCAAATCGCAGCGCCAAGTCCGTGCGGATTCGTACCCTCTCCTGCTCGTTCGTCATCGTACGAAGATCGCGAGTCTGGAACGCGATCACGATTTGAACGATCGCGTCGGCACATACTGCCGCGGAGCCAAAGTTCAGCCCGCCTGCCGATGCCGCGCACGACGCGACGCTCGACGATATCTGCGAGAGTGTCGTCAGCTCCGCCAGCTGGTCCTCCAGCTCAGTCGTGGTCATCTGTGAACGGGCGTTGCGGAGCTCGAGGCTGAAGTCACGCAAGATCGAGGCGATCCGCCGCGTGGAGCCCGAGATGTCCTCGAGCGACGATCGCAGCTCCGCGACCGTCTCGCCGTACTGGCCACGATTGCGCGGGTAGGTCGGTGCGACACTCGCCGACGCGATGTCATCCGCCAAGTTGCTGGGCATGTCGGCCAGCGTGAGCTTCGAAGCTCGGGCCTCCAATTGGCGAGCGGCGCAGGCAAGCGACCCACCCAACCGTTCGAAGTCTTCGGCCGACCGGAGCTGGTCTGGAACCACCGACACGGACGAACAACCACCACCAGCCTGGTCCTGACGCGCCAGGCACGCGAGCTCCAACGCATCGAATACAGCCGCGTTGGTCACCAGCATTCCGACGTCCCGAGGATCGGCGTCCGGACGTCGCTGCACAACCGTGTAGACGCGAGCTGCCGGTATGTCACGGCTACCGAATGCGGTCGCGCCCTCGCCGGGACCCAAGCGCCCGCCGTACACGTCGGCCAGAAAGCCGTCGATTCCCGGGGTGCTGGTCGTCGCGACATCCACGTCATACACCCTGAGATCGACGAGCGGATCCCAGGCGGCGACGGCGCTCTCCCTCCTGAAGCCATACCCCGTGCCTGTTAGAGACCCCACCTGAACCCGCCGAAATTGAGCGCCCGGACAATGCCCGGACTCGAACGGATCGCAGTGGCAGTCATCGGGCGGTGTGCACCCCTGAATCGGATCGCACGCGTTCCAAAGCGCCCGCTCCGCGACGGTTCCGACGATGAACCCCGAGACGGGGTTCAGGCAGGTGGAGAAGAGCGTGTTCGATCCGGACGTCTGCTGGTGGTCGACGATCTGGCCTCCTTCGCCCACGGCCTCGTCCAGAAACGGCGAGTTGAACTCGCGACCCGAAACCGGCGAGTCCAAGCTCGTGCCACGCTCCCACAGCGAGAGCGGCTGCACATCCACGCCTCCCAGGCGCGCAACAGTGCCAACGGCGACCGCCAGTCGGTGCGCGTAGGCGTTGCGCGCGGCTATTGTGTTGCACGCTGATCCACAGAGCAGCGAATACCCCATTCGCGGCGCCGCGACTATGCCAGAGCACAGGTCCGCCCACTCATCGAGGCCGAGACGACCTTCGGCTCCGCACGGAAACGTGCCTTCGGGAACCGGCCCGGTCTGGATGGAACCGGTCGATATCCAGGGAGCCCCGCCCTGCAGCACGGTCGCGAATCTCGCCATTTCATCGCGGTACTCCAGACTGCTCGCCAGCGCGGTGAAGGTCGGCATGTCCAGCCACGCACCCGACACAACCGAGTTAAACAGCTCTGCGTCAGGAGCGGGCGGCGTCCCTTCGATGCGCACGCGGCTTCTGAGTCGCGCCAGATCGGCGCAGTTTGCCATCGGTGCATTGCTCGTAACCGTGTCGTTCGTCAAGCTCAGGGCGCGCGTTTCGAAGACCGTATAGCCCTCTCCCAGCATGCTGTATTCTTCGCTGCAGTTTCTGACGCCGACAAGCGGACACTCCGGACATGTCGAACCTTCGGCGCACTCGCATAGCGCTCCGTTGCCACGTCTGAAGACACATAGTGGTTGAGATCCCAGTGACGCGGCCACCGTTGTTGTTTGTGCCGTTCCGAGACAGGACTGGAGCGACGAGTTCTCGTATCCCGGCGCCTGGAGCAAGTCGGTCAAGGTGCCAGCGCAGAAACCGTGCTGGCACTCGACTCCGTCTTCACAGTCGTCATTGTCGTCGCATGCGTCGAGCGTTTCGCGCGGCAGCTCGTTCACGTTGACAACGCCGCCGCAGATGTCCTGCAGGCGATCGGCCGCTGCCTCCGCCCGCATGTCCATCTGCGTCCCCTGCTCGATCAGCTGCTCCCCCAAGCGGTCCGCTTCGTCAGCGGCCTGACGCGCTATTCTGAGATAGTGGAAGAAACTCGATTCGATCCCGTCGCGGCCCTCAGCCGCCTCGGTGAGCTCGTCTTCGAGCGGAATGCGGATGTCGCGGGGCAGCCCGGCACACGTCGTCTGGGGGTGCTCGCATTCGTCAGGAGAGGGCGCCAGGATCCCTCCCAGCTCGTCGAGGAGCAGCGGTCCGAGCGGATACAGCGTGCATCGGCTCCACTCGCCTCCGGTATTGGCGCCGGGCCGCAGAGTGAAGCCGGCCATCGCTTCGACTCGCGAGCCCGCCTCCGCTCCGCTCGACCTGCGCGTGATGTAGATGTGCGTGGTTCCGCGCAGCGGTCGAGACGTCTCGCCGACCCAGAGAGTTTGGATGTCGTCAGCGTCTACCAGCCATTCTAGGTACCTCGTGCCGAGATCGGTGTCCTCGTCGTCGAACGTCGGAGCCACGTCGATCCGCGCCCGCTCCCGGTCGCAGGGAACACCCTCGATGTTTCCGTTAACGGCGCACTGCAGACCTGACTCGCCGTACCAGAGCTCGTAGATCTCGTCGGCCTGGGCCTCGTTGATGTCAGGCTCCACGCCGTAGAGGCGGACTCGGAACGTCTCGAGCGTTACCTCGCCACCTTCGGTCGTCGTCGCGTGCCCCGTGCACAGCTGGGCGCGATGGGTGATCATCTCTCGCAGGAATAGCTGGAGGTTGCGGATCAGTGGCTTGGCGTTGTCGACCAAGGACGGCCTGTCGTAGGCTGCGGGCAGCACGCTGCTGACGAAGTCCATCGTGGCGAGCACGCTGTAAAGCGCCTCGTCGTGATCGACCATGCCGCCATCGTCGCCGTCGTCGCGGTTTGTGGATCCCTGGGATGTGGCCATCAAGAACGCGCTGTTCGGCGGCGCGGTTGGCCTTGCGGTACCGGCGCGGACGCGGCCGGGCGTCTGCGACGGAACGATCTCGCGACCCAGAACCACGGACTCTTCTCGCAGGCGCCTCGCAGCCCGCGCCACGACGTCGGGAGTGAGACCGAGGTCGGTCAAGAACGCCGCCGGATCGGGTGACATCATCTCGGGATCGAACACCTGGGCATGTCGTTCCACCAGTGCGTCACGGATACGCTCCAACAGGTCGCCGAGGGGGAGATCTGTCTCTTGAAACCCCACGTCGATCTGGAGCTCCCTCATCAGATCCTCCGCGCGCTTTTCGCCGAGATCGACGGCGTGGCTGGAACAGACGGGATAGCCGGCTACATACGGGAGCGCGCTCGCCGGAATGCTGGCATCAGGACCGCCGCCGTCGACGGCGCCATCGACGCCCGCGTCGAACCCGCCGTCGTTGAGCATGCCCACGTTCAATTCGGCGGCGTTGTCGAACAGGCGGGCCGGAACCCCGAAGATGATGTTCGCGACTTCGAGCCTGGAGTCATGCTCCGCTCGCCAGTGCTGCGTGAGCGCACGCGTAGTGTCTCGGTCGTCGGATAGCCGCGCGTCCGCAGCCGCATTGATGTAATCCCTGACCTGGTCGGATACCTCCTTGAGCCGGTCTACTGCTTCGGCCGTTCCGAGAATCAGGAGCTCGCCGGTGGTGACATGCGGGCCAGTGGTCCGCCAGCCGCCGGTATCGCTCCGCTCCCAGGGAAACGGGTAGCTGACATTGCCGGTGCAGTTCGGACCCAGCGCATAGGCGCCCTCGGATGCGGTCGTTTGGAAGGCCGTGAGCGCGACGAGCGCCAGCGTAGCGGCGTCGGACGCGTTGGGCGCGGGAATACGCATCACTAAATCGGTATCGTCCTCGAGTGACTCCCTGACGGTGCTGGGGTCCGTCGATTCGGGCTCCAGTCGCCCGTCGGTGTAAACTGACGTCGCCGTCGTGGCTTCCGCCAGGGTTTGAAACGCGTATCCCACACACATGTCGATCCATTGCCGGTAGACCGCCCAACCGTCGCACGCGTAGCTTGGATAGGGCTCTGGTGTCGGATCCGAGTTGGTCGGGTCGAAACGCGCCCATGCCTCCGGCAGGCAGTGATTCGTCTTGATGAAGTCATAGAGGTCCACCCAAACCGGGTCCGAGGAACTGACCGTGACGCGGCGATCGATCCAGTGGCCGCCGGTGTCGGTGAGCTCTCCGTCGGTCTCGAGGCTCATCCGAGCGCGTGTCGCGAAGGACCGGCCGGCGGCGAACCCCGAATAGGTGTCTTCGGGGATCGCTACGGGCTGGTCGTCGCACGCGGCGAGCGCCAGATGGAGGCCCACAATGGCCAGGCTTCCGCCGAATCGACGGTGCATGATCGGCTCCTTCTTGCGAACGGGTACGGGGGAGATCGTTCAGTAAACGAGGGTGTGTTACTCGGGCTACGTGACGAAGCTGAGAGACCGCGTGGGCGCCATCCCGGACCTCCCAAACGCGCTCGCACGGCGGGTAAAATGCCTGAAAGCGGCCGCTACTATTGCGCTCTTGAGGCGATGGGCGCACCCGCGACTGAGCCGCAGAGCGCTTGGTTTTCTCTCTTTCGGGCGCTGTCGGAGTCGGCGGCCAACGGAGCGTCTATCGTCGAGAGCGCCTGGAGGGTCATGCAGCATATTCCCTGAATCCGCCGAGGGTCACGTCCTCATTTTGCTGATGCAGAAGCGACGCGGAGTTACTTGGGTGACGTCGGTCCCGAACTGCGCGTCTTCCCGGATCTGCGGGAGCAGAGGAATCGTGGTGCGATATTGTGCAGACGCTCGGGGCCGCCATCCCGTTGGCGTGGTGCTCACCAGCGCCGACGGGTGAGCCGTGTGGATGAGTACCTCTGTTCGACTTCGCGTGGTGCCCCATGGCCCCTTCAGCCAAGCTCGCGGATTCGGGAGCCATGCGTCAATTACCCTTGAACAGTAGTACGTGCGCATTGTCACCTCGACGCGTGTAGCGAATGTGTGTGGTCGCGAAGACGGAGTCTCGGTTCGCGTGTAGTTTGGGCGTCGAGCGCGTTGAGTTCTCGTGTCCGGGCCGACACAAGCAGGCTCGGGGGTGGCACCACTCGGTATCGCTCCAGAGATGCTCGACGGGTGTGTGCATCGACCCCGCGTCTGCCTCTCGACCAGCTCTGTAGCCGGAGTCGTGCTCGGCACTCCCGCTTCTCGGTTGCCCAGCCCGAGCGAGGAGGCATCGTCGACGCAGCCGACAAGCCCTGGCGAACTGTGAGGGTCCGGAAAGGCGTCCGGTCGTCCGGCGAGACCAACCTGTGAGACCTGCAGTATCGGGGACCGGCACGGGGACCTCCGGGACAACCGTAACGACCTCAATCATCCGTCACTCAACCGGCGGTGTCCTTCCTGGTTTCGGAAGGAATTCCACGACGGTTTTTGGCGGTTACCCGAAGAGGCGGCGCATGATCGATGGGATTCTCCACAGATACGGCCGGCCCCTCCCCACAAGGAACACAATCGCAATGTTCCCGGTAGGCACGGCGTAGCATGAGCGCGAAGAGCTCGGGAACGTCCGGCAGCTCGACGGCATCCAGGAGAGCCCGAACGTGCTTCGTGTAGGTCTGGCGAGAGAGGCGCAGCTCGGCCCGGATCGCCTTCGGTCCCAATCCGGCGGCGAATCGCGCCAGGATCCTGGATGGCTTGTTGTTCACCCGAAGTCGCGACTCGCGAAGCATCTCGCAGGCAGCCTGGAGCATGGCGACGCGAAGCTCGTTCCGCGTGGTGGCGTGGTGGACGAAGCAGGCCACGTCGGGTAGCTGCAGAGGCATGAGCAGGGGAGTCGCGGCGTGGCGGACTGCGAACCGGACCCACTGCATGTCGCCCCGCTCGATCAACACCCCGATCGGCGCTCGAGGTGCGCGGCCACGGATCGTCGGGAGAAGCCGCCGCGCGGCGGACCGATGGACGGCCGTGGGACCCGCGTGGATGACCGCGCCCACGTGGCGGCGCGTGTCGAAGCACCGCGCGAAGGCGTCGTAGCTGGCGAGGTGGAGCGTGCCGGGCCCGAGCGCTGCGAGATGTCGTGGGAGGCTCGAGCCTCTTCCCGTCCGGCGGCGCGGCGCGCACGACCGACGGCGCGCTCCTCGTCGCGTGGCGTCGCGGCGGCGACCGTGAAGGCCTGGGCACTTCCGCGCACGTCGCGCTCGTCCACGACGGCGCGGTCACCGATGGCCCCGAGATGCACCTCTCGAGACCCGCCGTCGGAGTCGCCAACGCGGTCCCCGTGGTGCTCGCGGACGACGAGCTGCTCGTCTCCACCGTGGTCGAAGGTGTCGTCGCGAGCGCGATCGGTCGCACTGGCCGCGTGCTCGTGCCCGCCGAGGGCACCATCGTCTCTCCGAGCCGTGTCCTCGCTCTCGACGACACGCGTTTCGTCGTCGCATGGAACGAGCAGCTCGACGGCGAGCACGCCCGGACGCGCATCGCAATCGCATCGGCCACCGGCGACGCGCTCGTGCGCACCGTCTTCGAGACGGTCGAAGAAATCGTCCAGCCCATCGCAGTCACCGTCTCCGGCGGCGACATCTGGATCGCCCGCTTCGAGCGACGCCTCGACGCGCTCGAGGCGAGCATCCTTCGTGTCGCGCATCTCGACACCACCCTCCAGCGCATCGACCCCGACCGCTGGCTCGGGGGCTGGGGCGGCTTCTCCCCGCGAAACCTCTCCCTCGTCGCGCTCGACGGACGTCCCTGGCTCGTCTGGGTCAGCGCCGACACCCGCTACGGTCGCCTCCACGTGGTCCACGCGAGCCCACTCCCACTCGAAGCCTGTGGCCGTGACGTCGGCGCAGCCGCCATCGAGCTGCCCTCGACCTGGCGCGGCGAGCTCGACCTCGTCGCTGCGGCGTCGCGCACGAGCATCTGGCTCGCCGTTGCCAGCAACTACCCCACGAGCGAAGCCACGACCTACGCGCTCACGCTGCCTTGACGATTGCGAGCCGGGCGCGAACCCTCGGGTGGCTCGGATCTTCCTGCGGCCGGGACGATGAACCTTAGCGGCTCGTTCGGGTTCCGTACCACCAAAGGCGGGATACGCGGTCAACGTGACTATCGAGCGGATGCCCGTCGGGGTATCGCCGGCGGCTACCTGTCCACGGTTTGGGATCAGCCATTTCAGGTCGCATCTGGGTACTCGTGTCAGGGATCGTTTTGGGAGAATCGCATCATGGGGAATCGGATCCTTCCGTGACGCAATCCATGATCAGAGCAGGTCTCGTGTGGGGGCTGTGCCTGGCAGCGCTGTCATGCTGCGGACGAGAGCATGCCGGACGAGGAGAGGATGCGGCCGGAGACAGCGAGCAGGACGCAGCCGGCGATGCTCACGATGATCGAGCGGACGCCGAAGTGGAGTGCGATTTCGACTGCGAGTGCGCGGCCCTGCCGACCGTTCATGGAGCCGGATACACGTGCTACATGCACCGTTGCCGCGAATTAGGCGTGCCGGCCGTTGGAATCTGCTGGCCTGGATATAGCCCACCGACATATTGCGCCTGTAGAGGGGGAATGTGCGATGGTCCGATGGGGCGGAGTTGCTGTCGGCTTCCCGACGGCACGATTGCTGGCCCCGAGGACGCCGAGTGCCAGCCCTAAACAGGGTCGCATGGAGTCGTAGCCAACCGTCGGCCGACATGGGACCCGACTTTGACAGTTGCCGGGCACATGCGGGGACCTCGCTCCAACGATTTCAAGCACTTGAGGCGCCTGGAGGCCCGAAAAACCTGGGTACATGGATTCGGCCGGAAGGCTTGATTCGTGGCGTCGGCACGTGGTAGCCAGGGTGCATGTTCATCCGCGTCACGAAGCAGAGGCGCGCCGACGGTTCGTCTGTCGCGTACATGCAGCTCGCGGAGAGCGTGTGGAACTCCGAGCAGCAGAGGTCAGACAATCGGATCATCCACAACATCGGACGCGCCGACGATCCGGAGGTCATCGCGCGTCTCCGGCGGCTGGCCAAGAGCATCATGCGGCGCTGCTCCCCGGAAGAGATGGTCGCGGCGGCGCCGGAGGTACGCGTGCGCGACGCCTGGAGCTACGGGGACGTCTACGCGTTGGAGAGGCTGTGGGAGGACCTGGGGATCGGCAGCGTCGTCGGCCGGCTCCTGCGTGACCGGCACTTCGAGTACTCCGTTGAACGCGCGCTCTTCGCGATGGTTGCCAACCGCGCGTGTGCGCCCTGCTCGAAGCTCTACTGTTGGGAGCAGTGGCTGCGTGAGGATGTGAGGATCGAAGGTGCGGCCGATCTGGGGCTCCACCAGCTCTATCGCGCGATGGACTGGCTGGAAGCGAACCGGGACAGTCTGGAGAAGGAGATCTTCTTCCGCGTCAGCGACCTGCTGAACCTCGATGTCGATCTCATCTTCTACGACACGACATCATTGCACTTCGAGGTCGAGGAGGAAGACCGAGGCGTCGGCGAGCAGGACACCGTACACGGCAGCAAGCAGTCCGGAGGCAAGGTGTACCGGGCACCCCGCAAGCGCGGCTACTCGAAGAACGGGCGCGGCGACGCTCCGCAGATCGTAGTCGGCCTCGCGGTCACCCGGGACGGCTTACCGGTCAGGCACTGGGTGTTCCCGGGCAACACCGTCGATGTGACCACGGTCGCCAAGGTCAAAGAGGAACTACGCGGCTGGCGCCTGGGACGGTGTCTGTTCGTCGGCGACGCGGGCATGGTGAGCGCCGACAACCTCCGCACGCTGAGCCTCGGAGGAGGCCGCTATATCCTGTGCATGCCGATGCGTCGCGGGGACGAGGTCACCCAGGAAGTCCTGAGTCGCCCCGGTCGCTACCGCGACGTGACGGAGAACCTTCGTGTCAAGGAAGTTGTTGTCGGCGAGGGCGAGCGGCGTCGTCGTTACGTGGTCTGTCACAACCCCGAGGAGGAAGCGCGTCAGCGGCTGCACCGCGAGCAGGTGCTGAAGGAGATCGAGGCCGAGCTGACCTCTCTTCGCGAGTGCGGAACTGACATCCTCAGCAAGCGCGTTGCGGAACTCCGGGCGAGTCAGCGACACGGCCGTTACCTGCATCTCAACTCCAGCGGACACCTCGAGATCAACCGGGCGAAGGTCCGTGACGAGGAGCGATACGACGGGAAGTTCGTCGTGCACAGCAACGACGACTCCCTCTCAGCTGACGACATGGCACTCGGCTACAAGCAGCTGATGCGCGTGGAGGAGGCCTGGCGAACGCTCAAGTCGGGACTTCGACTCCGGCCCGTCTACCACTGGACCGTGCACCGCATCCACGCCCACGTCGCGGTCACCGTACTTGCCCTGCTCCTCGAGCGGGCCGCCGAGCGGGCCTGCAAGGACACGTGGCGCAACATCCGTGATGACCTCCGCCGCATCAAGCTGGTGCACCTGTCGACTGCAGACGGGGAAGTCTGGCAAGTCACCGAGCCTGACGCCGCCGCACGAGCTCGGCTGGACGCCCTGAAGGTCGCGCCTCCTCCAGCCGTGCTCCGCGTGGGCTGACCCCCCGCTGGGCCGCCTACGTACATGCCCCTCGCGGCACTGGCCGCTAACCCACCGGTATATCTGCCGTTTTCCCAAAACTGTACCGAGGCGGTGTCAAAGTCGGG
>JADZFZ010000896.1 GCA_020854145.1 Deltaproteobacteria bacterium
GCGCGGACGGGCGACCGGGCTGGGTGACGGGATCGTCCTCGTGCTCGTTCGCAGGGGCACGGGGATGGCGCATGCGCGCGAGCCGGTCCGCGGCGCCGCGCAGCTCGCCCTCGGCGCGGTGACCGACACGATCGACGGCGGCCACCGCGTCTTCGAGGATCGTGCGCACGACGTTGGACACCGGCACACGCAGGTTCGTCGCCAGGCGCTTGAGCTCCTTCTCGAGCACGGCGGGGACGCGCGTGTGGAGGACCCGCTCCTTCTTGTCGTCGTCGTCCGGCGCCCCGCCGTCCTCGACAGGCTCGGGAGGGGGCTCGTCGTCTCTGCGGCGCGGCGGCATGCACCGAATATGTGTCACGTCGTGTTACGTGTCAAGCACGTCGTGACACTTTGTGTTACGAATCTCGGACGGCCGCGAACGCAACGGCGGCAGAACGCCGGCAGCGGGGAAGACTGTATTCTCTCGCTCCTCGATGGCCGATTCCGGACCCGACGCCGTGGGGGCGGCACACGCGCTGCGGGATCTCGCGGCGCGCAAGGGCACCGGCGTGGTGCCGCTCGGCGACGGAGTTCGGGCGCACGTGCGCGACGGTTGGCTGGTCAACGTCACGGCCGACGCGGACGCGACGTCGTTCGGCGAGCACCTGGTGCTCTCGGGAGCGCTGACGTCGCAAGCGCGGGCCGACGCGCTTCGGCGCGCGGAGGACGACGGCATCTCGTTTCACGTGCTCGTTCGCGACGCGCTCGGCTGGAGCGACGACGCGCTCGCCGACGCCGCACGCAAGCACCTGGTCCGCCGCCTGTCGCGCGGCCTGAGCGCCGCGGACGACCGCGAGCAGCCTGCTGGATCCGGCGACGTCGTCGACGGACCGTTCCGACTCGCGCTGGGTCCTGCGTTGGTCGAGGCCCTCGCGGCCATCGACGACGGTCCGGGCGACACCCCGGAGCTGCCGGCGGGTGCGACCTTCGTGGTGGCGGAGGACGCCGCCGCCTCGTGGACGGGCGTGGGCGAGCACGACGCGCGACGCGTCGCGGCCGACGATCTGCGCGACGCATGGGCGATCCCGGCGCGCGCGCGCGCGCTGCGGGCAGCCATCCGCGCAGGCTTCGTGCGGATCGAGCTGCCGGAGCTTCCGGCCGTACCCGAGCTCGACGTCGCAGAGATCGTCCCGCTCGAGGGCGATGCCGTCGCGTCCCTGCCGACGCTCGTGCGGCCCGAGCGCACGGACCGCGATCCGCTCGACGAGGTCGAAGGGCACATCGTCTCGCTCGAGCTGACCGATGGGTCGGCCACCGAGATCGCCGCCGCGTGGCGAGAGGCAGCGAGACTCTGGGGGCACGAGCTCTGCTGTCCGGAAGAGGCGGCACGCTGTGAGCGAAACGCGTGCGCCGCGGCGCCCAAGGATCCGGAGGCGCATCTCGCGGCCGCTCGCTGGAGCGCCGCGCTCGGCGAGAACGGTCTGGCCGCAGCGCAGGCACGCGTGGCTGCGGCCAACGCGGCAGCAGGCGACCCGACGCGCACGCGAGCGCTCGAGCTCCTGGCGATCGCATCGTGGCAGACCGGCGACCTCGACAACGCCGTCGAGACGATCGCGGAGGCCGTGTGGGAGGCGCCGGGAGACCCAGCGCTCCTCGCGCTCGGAGCGCGACTGATGCTCGAGGCGCAGCGACCCGAGGAGGCCGAACGGTGGCGCCGCGAGGCGGCCTCCGCGAAGCACGAGATCCCGCCGCTCGACGCGATCTTGGAGGGCACGAGCGCGTTGCGGGGCGAGAGCCCCGACGCGGTCCTGCGCGAGCTGTCGGCGCGCGTCGCGAAGGACGGCCCCGACGCGATCCTCGCGGCGACCGAAGCCGCGATCGCGCCCTCGGCACGCGTGAAGGGCACCGCGGCCGCCGTGGCCGCCGCGCTGCGACGCGTGAGCGAGTCGGGCGAGCCCGCGCTCGCGGCGGCGATGGGGATTCGCGCGCTCGACGCTACCGGGAACCGCAGCCCGGAGCTGCGCGATGCGACGCGGTCCGCCGCGGAGGCGTCGGGCGACGCCCACCTGCTCGCTGCGGTGCTCGAGCGGCACGTGGCCATCGCGTTGGCCGCGACCCATCGCGTCGAGCTCCTGGCGCGCGTGGCCGACTGCTGGGAGCAGCTCGATCGTCCCCTCTTCGCGGCGCGGGCGTTGACACGCGCGCTCGTGCACCTGCCCGCCGACACCGCGACGTTGAGCCGGCTCGCCAGCTTGTACGAACGGGCCTGGGACGCGCAGCGATCCATCCGGACGCTCGAGAAGCTTCGCGAGCTCGCCAGCGACGCAGCGACGCGCGCGGACGTGCTCGTGCGGTTGGCCACCGTCGCGTTCCGGATGCAGGACGATCCGCGCAGAGCGCGCGGCTACGTGGAGCGGGCGCTCTCGGAGCCGTCGCTCGACGAGGCGAGCCGCGTGCGAGCGTGCCTGGCGCTCGTGGCGCTCGGGGCAGCCGCCGAGGGAGCGGACGGGCTGCTGGCCCTGGCAGCGGCGCACCCCGACGAGCGCGAAGGCGCGAAGCTCGCGACGGCGGCGATCCTCGCGACCGAGCGCGCCGGCGGGACGGCGGAGGCGCTCGATGCGTGTCGGCGGGCGCTCGATCGGTGGCCGCGATGGTCGCCGTTGCTCGTGGCGTTCGAGCGGCTCGTCGCGCGCGCAGGCACGAGCGAGGTCGCGCACGAGGTCTTCGAGCGCGTCGCGTCCCGCGCTTGGGGACCGAACGGGCGCCGCGCCGTCTACTACCGGGGCGCACGCCTGCTCGACCGGTTGGGCGATCAGCCGCGCTCGCTCGAGATGTTCGCGCGGGCGTTCGCGCTCGCGCCGAGCACGGGCACGGTGCTGGCCGCGATCGAACGCCTGAGCGAGGCGACCGGGCGATACGCGCCGCTCGCCGACGCGTACGCGCGGCTCGCGACGCGTGCGACCGACGCGGGTACGCTCGTGGCGCGACTGCGCCGAGCCGCTCGGATCGCGGAGGAGAAGCTCGGTGACGCACGAGGCGCGTTCGACCACCTGCTGAATGCGTTCAAAGTGTTTGCCGAGCCCGGGCTGGACACGGAGCTGCGTCGCTTGGCGCTCGTGCTGGCGGACCTCGGGGACGAGGAGCCCATCGAAGCGCTCGGAGCCGCGCTCGCCGACCGCGCGGAGCGCGCTTGGGACGTGGAGGAGCGGCTGCCGTACGTGACGTCGCTCGCGAAGCTGCGTGCGGAGCACGGCGATCTCGAGGAGGCGCTGGCGACGTTGGCGCCCGTCGCGCGCGAGCCGGAGGGTCGCCCGTCGATCGAGGTGGCGCTCGAGATCGGACGCGCGCGGGGCGAGGAGAGACGCGTTCGCACGTGGCTCGCGGACATGGGCGTCTCGGCGCCCAAGCCGTCGCCGGTCGAGAGCTCGCCGCTGGCGTCGAGCCTTGTGCGGCTCGCGGAGAGCGAGCCCCCCGCCGTGCCGACGAGCTCGCCTCCACCGCCATCGGCCTTCGAAGCCGAAGAGACGATCAAATCCGAGCGTCCCTCGTTCGAGCCGATCGCGCCGGCGCCGGAGGTTCCGGCACCCGCGGGCGGTCCTGTCGAGCCGCGGCGGTCGAGCAGCGGGACGACCTCGAGCGTGCCGCCGGCGCCCCAAGTGTGGAAGTCGGCCGAGCCGGAGGACGAGGTGCGGATGGCGCTCCGGCTGGCGCGCGAGCCGGGGCAGCGCGCGGGCGCCATCCACCGGCTGCGCGCGCTCGTTCGTGCCGAGCCGGCGCGCACGAACGCGATTCGCGCCCTGCGCGACCTCCTCCTCGCGGCCGACGCGACGAACGAAGCGACCATGATGGCGCGCGTCACGGCGCTCTTCGAGCGCGACGCGGGCGTCGCGGCCCCCGCGTTCGGCGTGCCGCTCAACCACGTCGAGTCGGCGGCCGCGTCGGTGTCGGACGGTGAGAGCGCAGCGGCCGACGAGGTGCTCGCGCTCGTCTGGGAGCACGCGCGCCCCCTGTTCCGGCAGGAGCTCGCCGAGCACGGCGTCTCCGATCTCGATCGCATCGCGCCGTCGGACGGCTCGTCGTTCGGACGCGGCGTCGCGGCCTGCCTGCACGCGCTCGAGCTCGGCGGCACCTTGGTGTTCCGCAAGCGCACGTGGGGACGGCGCGCACGGGCAGTCGTCGGGCCCGTGGGCCAGGCGCTGATCCTCGGTGACCTCGATCCCGGACGCGCCGAGGATCGGTTCCTGATCGGGCGCGCGCTCGAGGGCACGCGGCCGGCCCGTGCGATGGCCCTCGCGCTGGAGGCTTCGCGGGGCGACCGGGCGATGCGCGCGATCGGCGCGGCGTTCGGCCGAACGGAGCTGTCGGCCGAGACCGAGCGCGACTGCATCTCGCTGGCCGCTTCGATGTGGCAGACGGTGCCGTCGCGCGTGCAGCGCCGGCTCCGGGCCATGCTCGAAGAGCGCGCGTTCCCGACGCCCGCCGTGCTTCGCGCCAACGCCCGGCGTGCAGCGCTGCGGTCGGGCTTGCTGCTCTCCGGCGACGTGATGGCCGCGGTCGCGGAGCTCACGTCGGACGACCCCGACCTCTCGGCGCTGCTGCAGGGCGACGAAGGCGCCTTCGTCTCGGCGTGCGCGAGGAGCGAGCCGCTGGCGACGCTCGTCCGGTTCGCCGCGTCGGACGCGATGCTCTCGATGCGCTGGACGATGCCGGCGACGCGCGCGCCCGGTGACGTGCTCGCGGGCGGCGAGTGAAGACGCGCTGGCTCGAAGGAAGGGGCCTGCACGGAGGCGCCCCGGTGCGCGCGCGCATCGTGGCGGGGCTCGAGCACGAGGGCATCGCGTTTCGCAGGCTCGATCGCGACGACGCCCCAGTGGTGCGTGCGACGCTCGACGACGTCGAGGCCTCGGGATCCGCGTACGCGACGACGCTGACGGATCGGGCGGGGCGACCGTTCGTCCGCACCATCGAGCACGTGATGTCGGCGCTCGTGGGCGCCGCGGTCTGCCGGGGCGTGATGGTCGAGCTCGAAGGAGACGAGCTGCCCTGCCTCGACGGTGCCGCAGCCGTCTGGTTCGACGCGATCGACGATGCGGGCCTCGTGGGGAGCGCCCCGGCGCGCTGGGCACCGCGAGCGTCCTTCCACACCGAGCTCGACGATGGACGCTCGCTCTCCGTGAGCGTCGCGACCGACGTCAGGATCTCGGTGGAGATCGAGTTCGATCCGCCGATCGGCAGACAACGCGCTTCGTGGGACGGCTCACCGCGCACGTACCGCGACGAGATTGCGCAGGCGCGCACGTTCGCCACGGTGGCCGAGGCCGAAGCGATGCTCGCGCGCGACCTGGCCCGCGGCGTCGATCCCACGGCGGCGCTGGTGTTCGGCCCCGACGGGCCGCTCGTTCCACCGAGGTGGGAAGACGAGCCCGCCCGACACAAGCTGCTCGATCTGATCGGCGACCTCGCGCTCGCAGGCGGCCTACCGCAGGCACACGTTCACGCGCGACGTCCGGGACACGCGTTCGTCGTGCGCGCCCTGCGCGACTACGGGCCGCAGATCGTGGGATGGCTGTTGACGCAGTAGCGACAATCGAGCGGCCGATCCTGGCCGAGGAAGCACGCGCTGCCGTCCGGCGCATCGGTCGAGTCGCAGATCCCGGCGGGATTCTCGGGATCGTTGGCGTCCGCGGGGAACGCCACGAGACACCCGAAGCAGACGTCGATGGGGAAGAAGAACTGCGGCGTCTCGACCTCGTAGCCGTGCAGCCCGCGACCGAAGACGCGAACTCCGGCGAGGATGCGGATGAACGGCACCTCTGCGGTGGCGAGGTTCTCGGCGAGCTGCACGCCGAGGGACAGCGGCAGGATGTCGAAGGGCACGACGGCTTCGCTGATGTCGCCGGGCTCGGTCGAGGGAACGTAGCCGACGGCGTACGTGGTGAAGGCGGTCTGGCCTCCGCCGACGTCGATGAGCGCACCCTCGGGAGCGTCCTGGTGGAGCTCGACCTCGGCGCCCTCGACGTTGATCCCTCCGTTGTCGAGGTAGAGCGGCATCATCTCGCTGCGATCGAACGTCTGGTTCACGAGCGAGAGGGGCGCGACGTACGAGAAGCGGAACGCAACGTCGAGCACGCCGCTGGAGATATAGGGGTTGCCGGGCTCGAGAAGGCAGTCGTCGCCCTCCGGCACCTTCACCTCGCGCACGAAGAAGGTGGGCCGATTCTCGGCACACGCAGCGAGGCTCGGCAGGACGAGCGCCAGCGCGATCCACGACGAGGTCGAGACGCACGACGGGGCAGAAGAGCGACTGCGCATGACCAAATGCTAACGGAGCCCGGGGGCCCCTGACAAATTCGCGGCGGCACGCCTCAAAAGGTCCGCCGCCGCAAGGCGTTTCGTCACGGTTTTGCCTGGAGCCTCCACGCAGGGCACCCGCAGGACGTCGCCCGCGCGTTTCTTGTCGCGCGCGAGAAACTCCACGAGGCCAGGGTGCAGCCTGCCGGCGACGTCCGTGGGAAGACCGAGCGCGCCGAGCAGACCACGCGCCCGAACGAGCAGCGCCCGCGTGGGACCACCCGGCTCGTCGCAGAACGCCGCCAGCTCGGCGAGGATCCCGAGCCCGACCGCCTCGCCGTGGAGCAACGCGTCGCCGTAGCCCGCGTCCGCTTCGAGGGCATGCCCGACGGTGTGCCCGACGTTGAGCACGTCGCGGAGACCGAGCGTCTCGCGCTCGTCGCGCGCGACCACGTCGGCTTTCGCCCGCACGGCCATGCGGACCGCGCGCTCGATCGCGCCGGGGTCGCGTCCGACGAGCGCGTCGGCATCGCGTTCGATCGCGGCGAAGGCCTCCTCGCCGACCACGAGCGCCATCTTGACGACCTCGGCGAGACCCGCGCGAACGTGCCGGTCGGGCAGCGTGGCGAGAGCATCGAGGTCGATCAGCACCGCGCTCGGCTGGTGGAACGCACCCACGAGGTTCTTGCCGAGCGGGTGATCGAAGCCGGTCTTGCCGCCGACCGACGCGTCGACCATCGCGAGCAGCGTGGTCGGCAGCGAGACGAACCGCACTCCACGCAGCAGGGTCGCCGCGGCGAAGCCCGCGAGGTCGCTCACCACGCCGCCGCCGACGGCGACCACGAGCGCGCCTCGGTCGATCCCGAACGCGAGCGCTGCGTCCCAGACACGTCCGACGGTCGCAGCGGTCTTGTGCTCCTCGCCGGACGGCAACGTCACCACGTCCGTGCGCATGCCCGCGGCGCGGGCACGCTCGGCCAACCGATCGGCCTGACCGACGGTGCTCGTGTCGGCGACCACGAGCACGCTGGTCGGGGCGAGCGACGCGAGCACGGCGGCGACGCGCGGCGCGAGCGCGCGACCCACCTCGACGACGTACGACCGCGACCCGAGCGCGACGACGATGGGATCGCGCTGCACCACGGCCACGATGTCGCGCACGACCTCGTCCACGCTCAGTCGATCGGTCCGCACGCACGCAGCGCGCTCGGCATACGCGTCGCGGCGAGCGTTCAGCAACGCCTCGAGGCGCGCCGAGGGATCTCCGGCGAGGAGCGGTCGCACGGTCTGCGCGCGCGCCCGTTCGACGAGCACGTCGAGGTCGGCGTCGAGCCCGATCAGCGTGCCGCGGGCCACGAGCGCGCGTCGCGTGTCGCGGTCCACGACGGTGCCGCCGCCGAGCGCGACCACGAGAGGCCCGCCCTGCAGCGAGACGCGCATCGCCTCTTCGCGCTCCACGGCCCGGAACGCGGGCTCGCCGTCCTCGGCGAAGATCCGCGCGATCGGCTTGCCTGCACGCGCCGCGACGCGCGCGTCGAGATCCACGAAAGGCGCATCCGTCGCCGCGGCGAGCGCGCGTCCCACGGTGCTCTTGCCGCTGCCCGGCGGCCCGGACAGGAACACGCGC
>JADZFZ010000897.1 GCA_020854145.1 Deltaproteobacteria bacterium
CCCTCGGCGCCCGCGATGCACTCCTGCGTCCCTTCTCTGCAGATGCCGACGCCGGCGGTCGCGGGCGGGCCCGAGTAACAGCCGCGCGTCTCGCCCACCACGCAGTCGCAACCGGTGTTGGGCACACCGTCGCAATCGGTGTCCGTGCCGTCGCAGCGGTCGGGCTCGGGCAGCACCTCGCCTTCGCACGCGCCGAACGCGGCGGTGTCGCCCATCGCCTCGCACGTCTGCGTCCCGGCGCGACACGTGCCGACGTCGGCCGTGCCGTCGGGCCCCGTGTAACACGCCTGGGTCTCGCCCGGAGTGCACGGGCATCCCTCGTCGATGATGCCGTTGCAGCCCCAATCCATCATGCCGCCGCAGCGCACGGGCTGCGGCCCGCGGTCTCCTTCGCACTCGCCCCAGAAGCCGAACTCGTCGCCGACACCGCCCGAGCACGTCTGCATCCCGTACGCGCAGACGCCTCGGCCCGCTTCGCTGGGATGCCCGCCGTAGCAGCGCTGCTCGCTGCCGGGCTCGCACGGGCACTCGTCGTCCGCCTCGCCGTTGCAGTCGTTGTCGAGCCCGTCGCCGCAGAAGTCCTTCGGCCCGCACACACGCGGATCGCCGGCGTCGCCCTCGCCCGCATCGGGGCCCGATGGAGGCGGTGGGCCCGCGTCGCGACGCGCCATGTCGGCGCCCGAGTCGGTGAAGACGAAGCCATCGAAGCCGGCGTCGCGAGCCGGCGTGCCGCCCGACGAGTCGGAGTCGCAACCCAGGAGCAAGACGGCCAACGAAGCGCTCAGAGCCAACTGCCGGCGAAGCATGGGGAACCTCGGTGGGAAGAAGGGCGATGCTAGCAGCCGACCTCGGACCTGTCGGCCGCGCGAGGTGCGCGACGCCACGGCGAGGTGCGCGACGCCACGACGCGGCGCGCCTCACTCCGAGAAGAGCACGCGCCCGTAGCAGTGTGGCCTTCCCTGCGTGTCGCCCTCGCGGACCATGGTGGCCGCGAATCCGCACCGTGGTGCCGGACCGCCGCCGTCACCTTCCCCACCCCCGCTCTCGAGCGCGAAACCGCGGCCGACCACCACGACGCGATCGCCTGCGAAACAGGGCTTTCGGTACGCGAGCTCGAACGAGCACGCCAGCAGCCGGCTCGCGTCCCGCGACGTCGCCAGGCGGCGGACGCCCGTCTCGCGCAGCACGCGCGGGTAGACGAGCGAGTTGACGTGCTGGTTGCTGTCGGTGTCGTCGAGGCCGAACACGTGGGCGCGCGCCTCGGCCACGGGAGCGTCGTCGTAGGCGCGTGCACCCGACGGAAGCGTCGCGAGCGCATCGGGCGGATCGAGCACCACGCGGTGCTCGGGCACGCGCGGCATCCCGGCGACGTCGAGGTGGAGCACCTTGCGCTCGGCCAGCGGACCGAACGGGCGCGTCAGCACGTGCTCGGCGTACACGTCGCCGACGTGGACGATCTCGCCGGCGTCCTTCGGGTGCGGACCGTGCGTGCGCCCCTTCGGTCCCGAGACGCGCGCCCACATGCGCAACACGATGCGATCGACGGTCCCCTGCGCGTCGACCGTGTGCGCCATGTCGTAGCAGCCATGCGCCTGGAGCGACGCACGCACCGAGATGGGACCGAGCCCGCCGCGCACGTGGAGACGGCTGAGGATCGGGACGATGCCCGCGTCACGGAGCGCGTGCGCGATGGGCGTGCGCGAGAGCAGCGGCCGCCAGACGGCCTCGCCCAGCGCTTGGGGTAAGGCCGTCACCACGACACGACCGTCTTGGCTGACGTCCTCGTAGCGAAGGTGGACGAGGCCCGACGCACGTTGCGTCTCGGCGATCTCGGGCTCAGGAGGGATCATCGGAGCCGGATGTTAACGTCATTGCCTCGGCGCGACCGGACCATGCGATGAAGACCAACGCGGCGCGAATCCTCGACTCGATGGGCATCGGCTACGAGCTGCGCTCCTACGACCCCGGCGACGAGCACGTCTCCGCGGCCGAGGTCGCGCGACGCGCCGGGCTTCCGCCGGAGCAGGTCTTCAAGACGTTGGTCGCGCGCGGCGATCGCCACGGCGTGTGCTTCGCGGTCGTGCCCGCGGACGCCGAGCTCGACCTCAAAGCGCTCGCGCGTCTGTCGGGCGATCGCGCGATCGAGCTCGTGTCGCTCAAAGAGGTGACCCCGCTGACCGGCTACGTGCGCGGCGGCGTCACCGCGCTCGGCAGCCGCAAGAGCTATCCCGTGTACGCCGACGAGACCCTCGAGCTCTTCGACGTGGTCGCGGTCTCGGCCGGGGTTCGCGGGACGCAGATGGTGCTCGCGCCCTCGGACTATCTGAGGGCGACGTCGGCCAAGACCGGCCCGATCACACGGTGAGGAGTCAGCGGCGGCCGCGCGTCGGGGGCGCGGCGGGGGCCTCGCCCGGCTCGAGCACGGTGTGACTGCGGTAGTCGAGCATGCCCTGGCTGTCGGCGAAGCCGGTGCCGGACACGCGTACGAACTGTCCCGTGATGCGAACCTTCGCTCCGACCGCGAAGTCGGTCGGGATGGGCGGCGGGCCACCTTCGTGCACCGTCGGCGTCTCTCCGCGCCGAGCGTCCTCGATGGCCTGGTCGATCATCTGCTGGTTCTCGGCGTAGCCGGCGACGCGCATCCGCTTGTTGGCGTCCTGCTCACCGCGCGTGTCGGCGATCCAGATGTGCGGCATGCGCGCGGGCGGGCAGGTCCGTCCTTCCGGGCACTCCGGCGGACGATAGATGTCGACGATGTACCCCGTCACCGGGACCTCGGTGTCGACCGTTCGCTGCATGCGCTTTCGCAGGCCGTAGATGCTGTAGCTCTGGTCGGGGTACTGCGTCGGGTGCGGCGGCGGGGGCAGCGTCGGCACCTCGGGCAGGTTCGGCCGAACCTCGGGCAGGACCTCGGCCTCCACGATCGGGTTGACCGCTCCGTCCTGGCCACCCGAGCAGCCCACTGCGAGACCCGCGGGCAACGCGAGCGCGATTACGAGCCTCCTCATCCGATCTCCCTCCAGCGCACGGGCGCGCACGATACCACACCTCTTTCTCGCGAATGCAATCGCGAGGCATCCCCGGTGCCGCGCCTCGGAGATGCCGCATCCCTGCAGGACGCGCCTCGAAGTCGACAGCCCCGGAGCACGGCCGTAGCTTCGGCCGGTGCTGGTACGTGCACGAGACCTCGCACGCCACGCGAGCGCGGCGTGTCGGCTCGCGCTGCTCGCGCTCGCGCTCCTGACGCTGATGACGAGCTGCCGGTGTGCGACGGGCGAAGGGCCGCGTGCGTCGCGCGACGCGCAGGGTACCTCCCGCCCCAATGGGCCCGACACTGCGGCGTCGACGTGCGCGTGTCGCGATCGGCTGGCGCCGCTGCCGTTCGGTCCGATCGCGGACGCGCGCGGCCCGGCACGGGCACGCACGGGACCGAGCCGACCGCTCACGTCGGTCCTCGAGACGGAGCCGCTGCACCTGCTGCCGATGTTGCGGCCCGACCTCTCCGCGTTCCGCGTGGTCGGCCACTCCATCCTCGAGCCGCTCCTGCGCGTCGACGCCGCGACGGGTCGGCTGGAGCCGGTGCTCGCCGAACGCTGGGAGGCCACCGACGGCGGCCGCGTCCTGACGTTCCACCTGCGGCACGGAGTCCGGTTCCACGACGGCCGGCCGCTCACGTCGGCCGACGTCCGCTTCACCTTCGATCGGTTGCTCGATCCGACGGTGCAAGCCGCGTCGCAACGGAGCGACTTCGAACGCCTCAACCGGGTCGAGACGCCCGACGATCACACGGTCGTCCTGCGCTTTCGCGAGCCGCACTTCCTCGTCTACCAGAACCTCGACAAGCTCTTCATCCTGCCGCGCCACGTGTACGGCGTGGGAGACCTCAACACGCACGCCGCGCTCCGCAGCCCCGTCGGGACGGGCCCGTTCCGTTTCGTCCGCTGGGTCGCGGGCGAGCGCATCGAGGTGGCTCGATTCGCCGGCTACTGGGGTACGCCGGCGCGCGCTCCGCGCCTCGTGCACCGCATCGTCACCGACTCGAACGCAGCGTTCGATCTCGCCCTCCGCGGCGACGTGGACGTCGTCACGCGCCTCTTGCCGGAGCACGTCGAGCGGATCGAGCGCGGCGAGCAGCGCGACCGCCTCCGCCTCGTGCCCACGCCGGCCTCCGGCTACTCGTTCCTCACGTACAACCTCCGCACGCCCGCCCTCGCGGATCCGCGCATCCGCCGCGCGATCGGGCACTTCCTCGACCGAGACGCGATCCACTGCGCGCTCGATCGGTGCCTGTCGCGCGCCGCCCGCTCTCCGTTCCTCGCGGGCCATGCGCTCGACGTGGAGCGTCCCGAGCCGCGATTCGATCCCGCAGCCGGCACGCGTCTGCTCGACCAGACGGGGGCACGCGACTCGGACGGAGACGGGATCCGCGACCTCGGAGTGCACCCGCTGCGCTTCACGCTGCTCGTGCCCTCGACGTCTCGGTCGCTCCACCGACAGGTAGAGCTGCTGCAGCAGCGGCTGCGTGCGGTAGGCGTGCGCATGGACATCCGTCCGGCCGAGTGGGGCGCGCTGCTCACGCGGCTCTCCGAGCACGACTACGAGGCGGCTGCGCTGCAGTGGAGCATCGATCCGGAGACCGACCTCTACCCGTTGTTCCACTCCTCGCAGATCGAAGGCGGACAGAACTACGGCAGCGTTCGCGACGCGGACGTGGATCGTCTGCTCGAGGAGGCACGGCGCACCCTCGACGCCGAACGCCGCAACGGTCTGCTGCGGCAGCTGCTCGCGCGGCTCGATGCGATCGCGCCCTACACGTATCTCGCGAGCACGTTCAGGGTCGCCGTCGTGCGCCGTGACGTGAGCGGCCTCGTCGCCGAGCCGTGGGGCTTCCGCCCGTGGACGCTCTCGCAGGGTCACCCCTCGGACGTCCGCGCGGGCGACGC
>JADZFZ010000898.1 GCA_020854145.1 Deltaproteobacteria bacterium
GAACGGGACGGGCGTCTCGACCGCGACGCGGCCGGTCCCGTCGAGGTCCAGCTCGACCCGGATCTTCGTCTCGCGCGTCGCTCGTTCGATGGTTGCCGTGCGGCCCATGCGTGGCCGCAGGTATATCCTAGAGCCCGTTGGTCAGCGACCGAACCGACGAGGTCGGGCGAACCGGCTGGGTGCGGATGGGGAACGGGGTGCGGGGACGAGCGCGCGGCGCCGCGACGACGGCCCGCGGCACGACGGGGACGCTCCAGGGCGAGACCGCCCGGCGTCGCTCGCCGGGCCCACCCGCCTCGAGCGGAGGCGCGGCAGCGGCGCGATGCAGAGCGAACGACGCCGCGCCAGGGGACGAGGGCAGCCACTCGAGCACCTTGGCGAGCGTCGTGAGCGCGCGCGTGGTGAACGCGCGATAACCCTCGCGATACAGGGTCAGCCGCTCGACGCGGTCCGCGTGTCCGGTCACGACGCTGCCGAACTCGTAGAGGAAGGGCGCGACGGCATCGATCGAGCTCTCCTGGTAGCCCGACGCCGCGAGCAGCCAGCCCGCGAAGCGGTCGCAGTCGCGCTCGCCCCACTCGCGTGCCCACGCCGCGTGCGCCGGGTGCGCGGGCGAGGCGTGACGCATCACCTGGTGGCCGATCTCGTGCGCCATCAAGCCCGCGAGCCCTGGATCCGACATCCGTCGCACGACGTCCGGGTCGAGGGATATGCCGTCGGCGCTCGAGATGCCGCCGCCGCCCATGGCACCCATCGGGTCGACGCTGATCCGCACGCTCGACTGCGTGAGCGACTGGAGGCGGGCCGAGATGCGGTCCACGCGATCCTGCTGCGCCGAGACGTCGCGAAGGCTCATCGACGGCGCGCCTTGCAGCCCGATCCCTCGGTGGGTCCATGCGCGGTACGCGTGGTAGTGCGCGTCGTGAGCCGACGGGCCGTTGCGCCCGTCCTCGGGGCGCTCATGTGCGGCCGCGCCCGACACGACCATCAGGGCGGCAAAGGCTGCGAGCAGGGATGCGATGCGGGCGAACACGCGAGCGCGCGGGTGGCTCATGAGACTTCCTTTCGTGCCTTGGCCTCGATGCGTCCTACGTCGATGCCCCGTGCGAGCTTCTTCCCGGTGCTCACCGAACGGGAAGCGCCCGGCCTTCGGGCGATGGATGTGACAAGAGACACCGCCGCAAGTTTCGTCTTGGCGTCGCTCACGGCTTGGCAGCCTGCTTTGCTTTCAATCGGTCCTCGACCTCGGTGAGCTTGGCGCGGAGCGCCGGGTTGTCGCCTTCGTGGGTGCAGGCGATGGAGAGGTTCAGCTTCGCCGTCTTCCAATCTTGCTGCGTCATCGCCTCGAGCGCCCGTTGGAAGAACGGCCTCGCCGCGAGCGACTTGATGACGAGCTCGCCCGGCTTCGGCTTGGGCATCTCCCGCTCGGTCTCGACCAGGCGCACGACGCCCTTCGCGAGCGAGGCGTCGTACTGGGCGCGGCGGTCGGAGTCCGTCAGCACGCGGTAGGCCTCCGCGCCGCGCCGATAGATCGCGTGCGCGCGCGACTGCCGCGCCTGGTCCTCGAGGTGGTGGCGGTCCGGATGGAACTTGAGCGCGAACTGATGGAACGCGGCCTTGATCGCTCCCGGCGTCGCGTCGCGCGCCACGCGCAGGAGCGTGTAGTAGTCGAGGCGCGCGAGCTCGGACTCCGCCTTCTCGCGGGCTTCGTAGGCCTCGTCCGACTCGACCACGTTGCTGTCGGGCTGGCCGTGCGGCAGGTCCTTCGTCATCGGCTCTCGGCGAAGTGTTGCCCCTGACGTTGGGCCATCATGGCGATCTCCTCGTCGGAGATCCCACCCACCAGCGCGATGCGTGCGCCCTGCCGCTGCCCGGTCTCCGGATCTTCCGCGCGGACCTGCAGCGTGCCGTCCGCATCGATCTCGAAGGTCACGGCGATCTTGACCGCGCCCCGCGGAGCCGGCCGCAATCCGTGCAGCTCCAGCTGCCCGAGGGCCTGGCACTCGTCGTAGCGGCGCGACTCGCCCTGCGCGATGCGGATGAGCACGGACTCCTGGCCATCGAGGCCGGTGGAGAACACGCGCGTCTGCTCGACCGGGATCGCGGCGTTGCGCCGGATGACGGGGTCGCAGTACCCGCTGACCGTCTCGACCACGAGCGACTGCGGGGTGACGTCGAGCAGCAGCGGGGCCGGACGGTCCGCGCGCGTCTGCGGCAGCGCCATCGCCGACGGGTAGGGCGCTTGCGGCTGCTGCATCATGATCGCCGCGTCGAAGCCGCCGGTTCCGCCCGGCGGGGGCGGTGCCGGCGGCAGCATCTCGTTCATGTTGACGTCGACGTCGATGTCCGCGGCGCCGACCACGATCGAGCTGCCGAGCACCACGTCCGCGGCGGGCGGCGGGCCGCCCGCCGTTCGATTCGACGCCTCGGCGATGGGAGGCGGCAGCCCCGCGGGAAGCGAGACACGCTCGGCCGAGACCTTGCGGAGCGCGACCTTCCCGATCGCGTTGTCGGGGACCTGGACCTGCGACGACGGGGCCGACGGCTGCGGCACGTCACCCGCGAGCGCCCGCGCGTGGATGGCGGCGCCCATCGCGACCACCGTGTCGGGGTCGATGTCGCAACACGGCTCCGACTTGAAGTACTCCTGCACCATCCGGCGCACGAGCGGGATCCGCGTGGAGCCGCCGACGAGGATCACGCGGTCGAACTCGGCGGGGCGGAGCCGCGCGAGGCGCATGGCGTCCTCGCAGACGTCGAAGGTGCGGCCGACGAGCGGCGTCAACATGGCCTCGATCTCGCGGCGGGTCATCGTGAAGTTGAGGTTGAGCGCGGCGCCGTCCTCGCCGTAGGCGAGCTCCTCGACGGTGAGCTCGACCTCCGGCTGCGCGGAGAGCTCGCACTTGGCCCATTCGGCCGCTGCGCGCAGGCGCTCGTAGGCCTGTCGATCGCCGCGCGGGTCGTAGCGGTTGTCGCGGAGGAAGACGTCGGCCATGCGCTCGGCGACGAGGAGATCGATGTCGTCGCCGCCGAGGAACGTGTCGCCCGCCGTGGCGGTGACCTCGAACACGTCGCCCTGCATCTCGAGCAACGTGATGTCGAAGGTGCCCCCGCCGAGGTCGTAGATCGCGACGCGGCCCGTCTGGCCGCTGCCGTACCCGTACGCGAGCGCGGCGGCGGTCGGCTCGTTGAGGATGCGCATCACCTCGAGGCCGGCGACGCGCCCGGCCGCCTTGGTCGCGCTTCGCTGCAGCTCGTTGAAGTTGGCCGGGACCGTGATCACGGCGCGGACGGCCGCCTGGCCGAGGGCGCGCTCGGCGACGCTGCGCACCTCGCGCAGCACGAACGCCGAGATCTCGGGCAACGTGTACGACTCGCCGCGGGCCACGACGAGCGCGCCGCCGGTCGGACCTTCGCGCAGCTCGAACGGGAATCGCTCGCGTGCCCTGCGCACCTCTTCGCTGCGGAACGGCCGGCCGATGAGCCGCTTGATCGAGTAGACGGTGTTGGCGGCGTCGACCAGCCGGCGGTCGCGCGCGCCGTGGCCGACCAGCACGTCGCCGCTCGGGTGGAACGACACGACCGACGGGATCAACGCCGAGCCCGACTCCGGCTCGGTGAGCACCCGGGTGTTGCCAGCGTCGGAGACGGCGACCACCGAGTTGGTCGTTCCCAGGTCGATGCCCAGAACCGGAGCAGCCACTGCCGACAGAATACCGGTGCGTCGTGACGATTCAAACGTCTTGGAGGCCGGCCCCCGGCGAAGATCGCTCAAAGGCCTCGGGCCACCTCGATCACGAGCTGGCGCAGGAACGCGTGCTCCGGGTCGGTGTGCAGGCGCTCGTGCCACATCTGCCAGACGGTGAACCCGGGCAGCTCGACCGGTGGCGGGAAGACGCGCAGCGGCAGCCGCGGCGCGATCTCGTGCGCGAGCCGCGCGGGGCACGTCAACACGAGATCGCTCGTGGCGACGAGGTGCGGCGCCACGACGAAGCTCGGCACCCTCACCGAGACGCGGCGCGAGAGCCCACGCTGCGCCAGGGCCCGATCCACGACCCCGCCGGGCGCTCCGCGCGGCGCGACCTGCACGTGGCGAAGCGTGAGCCAGCGCTTGAGCGTCAGGCGCGACCTCACCTCGGGATGCCCTTCGCGCACGACGCAGACGAAGCTCTCGTCGAGCAAGCGCTGCCGGCGGATGGAGGCGAGCTGGGGCACGACGGTGCCGAGCACGAGCTCGACGGCGCCGGAGTCGAGCTCGCGGTCGTCGTCCGCTCCTGCGCCGCGGAAGCTCAGATCGCAGTCCGGGCTGCGCTCGGCGAGCGCGTCGACCAGGGGCCCGATCATGACGAGCTGCAGGTAGTCGGCCGCCGAGACGACGAACGTTCGTCTCATCCGCGACGGGTCGAACTCGGCGGGGCGCAGGACGCGGGCGTCGATGTCCTCGAGCAGCTTGCGGAGCGGCGCACCGAGCGCGGCGGCACGCGTCGTGGGGACGATGCCGCGTGGCGCGCGGACGAAGAGCGGATCTCCGAGCAGCTCGCGCAGGCGCGAGAGCGAATGGCTCATCGCGGACTGGGTGACGCCGACGCGCCGGGCCGCGCGGGTGACGTTGCCCTCCTCGAGCAGCGCGGCGAGCGCGACGAGGAGGTTCAGGTCCACGGAAGCGAGATGAGCAAGGCTCATGACGATCATGATGCTCATCCATGGGACGAATGACATGCAAGGCCGCATCTTCGACGTGCTCGCGGCGAGCGTCGCCGCGGCGGAACGGAGAGCGCCATGTACCTCGTCGCAGGAGTCACCGGGAACACGGGTTCGGTCGTCGCGGCAACGCTGCTCGACGCGGGAGCGCGCGTGCGCGTCCTCGTCCGGAGCGAGGAGAAGGGTGCTACGTGGAAAGCGCGGGGCGCGGAGGTCGCCGTGGGTCGCGTCGACGTGGCGGACGACCTCTCGAGCGCGCTCGCGGGGACGCAGGGCGCCTATCTGCTCGTCCCGCCGGACATGCGCGCCACCGACCAGCTCGCGCGTGCCCGCCGCATCGTCGACGTCATGGTCGAGTCCGTGCGGCGGAGCGCCGTGCCGCACGTCGTGCTGCTCTCTTCGATCGGCGCGCAGCACGCATCGGGCACGGGGCCCATCCAGTCGGTCGCACGTGCCGAGAGCCTCCTCGGCTCGCTCGACGTCGCGCTCACGGCGGTCCGCGCGGCGTACTTCGTCGAGAACTTCGGGAGCGTGCTCCACCCGGTGCTCGGGGACGGCGTCTTGCCCGCGTTCTTCGACCCCACGCTGGCGATCCCGATGGTCGCGACGCGCGACATCGGGCGCGTCGCAGCCGAGGCGTTGCTCGCCGGGCCACGTTCGCGGCGCGTCCTCGAGCTCGCGGGCCCGAAGGAGCTGTCGCACGCCGACGTCGCGGCGACCTTCTCGAAGCTCGTCGGACGAGAGGTCCGCGTCGTGCCCGTTCCGCCCGAGGCCCGTCGCGCGGCGCTCGTCGGCGCCGGCGTCGTCGACGACCTCGCCGGGCTGTTCGCGCAGATGCAGGGCGGCCTCGAGTCGGGGCGCGTCGCCTGGGAGCGAACGGGCACCGAGTCGGTGCGCGGCACCGTCGGCCACGAAGAGGTGCTCGCGCCGATGGTGAAGGCGGCTCTGGGCGCGCGAGGATAGCGGCCTGTGGCTGCCGGGGGGCTCAGACGCCGCCCCCCGCGGCCCCGGGCTGGTAGGAGGGCGTCGCGCTACAAGCGCGCCCCCTCCTACGACCACCCCGAGAAGAGCGAGTCCCGATTCACCAGCACGCATTGTGATCGACCCTCGCACGCGCCGCGCGGCCTGGAGGACAACGAGTGTTGCATTTTCATAACGGCCGTTATAATGACGCCTCCGAGACGAGGAGGTGGCCGTGGCTGACGTGGACGTCGTCGTGATCGGTTCGGGGGCTGGCGGTCTGACGGCCGCGGTCGCCCTCGCGAGAGCCGGCAAGAAGGTGCTCGTGGTCGAGCAGCACTACCTGCCGGGCGGTTGGTGCCACTCGTTCCACCTGGAGGGCCACCGGTTCAGCCCCGGGGTGCACTACATCGGCGAGATGGGCCC
>JADZFZ010000899.1 GCA_020854145.1 Deltaproteobacteria bacterium
CGAAGACGGCCACCTCGGCGTGCTCGAGGTCGGGCGTCGTGTGACAGCGCGGGCGCCCGAAGAGCTGGCCGTCGACCCAGAACTCTCCGGTCTTCTCCTGCGCGAGCGCGTTCGATCGATAGACGGAGCCGAGCGCCGCGAGCGTGGCCGTCGCGTAGCTGCCACCCAGGTGATTCCCCTGTCCGCCGCCGCCGTAATAGAAGATCGATTTGCCGCCGTGGGTGTCCCGAATGGCCTTCAATCGCGCCGCGACCTCGGCGATCGCGGTGTCCCAGTCGATGGGCTCGAACGATCCGTCCGCTCGTCGCCTCAGGGGCGTGGACAGTCGATGGCGCCCGTTCTGGTAATGATCGAGGCGCTGGGCCTTCTCGCAGAGATAACCGCGCGAGGCCGGATGGGCCTTGTCGCCGCGGATGCGGACGAGCCGGCGGTCCTCGACCGCGACCTCGAGCCCGCAATTGATGCTGCAGAGGATGCAGGCCGTCTTCTGGAAGTGGGCTTCGCCGGCGGGGGCTCGAGGAGGTGCCATGGGCCGCAGTGTAGCCGCGGCGGCTGCGCTCAGCCGCGCATCACCACGCCCTGCGCGGTTTCGGACAGCACCAGATCCGGGTTGAACTTCTCGGCCGTGCGAATAGCCCACTCGGCCTCGAACAGGACGACGGCGCGATCGCGGATGTCGAGCACCAGCATGCCGGTCTCTCCGAGCCGCAGGGACTCGAGCTCGAGCGGCTTGCCGTCGGCGCGCGAGATCCAGCGCGCCAGCCGATAGGGCACGGCTTCGCGTCGGACCTGTACACCGTACTCCGTCTTCATCCGGTGCTCGACGACCTCGAGCTGCAATTGCCCGACGGCACCGAGGATGAGGTCGCCCGCGCGTCCGTCCGGAGACCGATAGAGCTGTACCGTGCCCTCTTTCGCGAGCTGCTCGATGCCTCGCGCGAACTGCTTTCGTTTGAGCGGATCGAGCGAGACCAGACGCGCGAAGTGCTCGGGCGCGAAGCTCGGGATGGGCTCGAAGTTGAAGCGCGCGCCGGCCGTCAGCGTGTCTCCGATCTCGAGATCTCCGGGATCGTAGATGCCGATGACGTCGCCCGCGAAGGCCTCGTCGACGACGCTCCGCTCCTGCCCGAGGAACTGCGTCGGGTTCGCGAGGCGCAGGTCGCGGCGACCGCGGACGTGGTGCACCTTCATGCCGCGCTCGAACCGACCGGAGCAGATCCGGAGGAACGCGACGCGGTCGTGGTGAGCGCGGTCCATGTTCGCCTGCACCTTGAAGACGAAGGCGCTGAAGTCGTCGGTCGGCGCGATCGGTCCCTGATCGGAAGCGCGCGGACCCGGCGGCGGCATCATCTCGCCGAAGGTGTCGAGGAACGGCTCGAGACCGAAGTTGTTGATGGCGCTGCCGAAGAACATCGGAGAGAGCTCGCCGGCCTCGAATCGCGCGCGATCGAAGTCGTCGCCCGCCATGCGCAGGAGCTCGATCTCCTCGCAGAGCTGGGCGTATCCCGCGTCGTCGAGCTCGTCGCGAAGCTTGGGATCGTCGAGCCCCGTCACGTGCACGGCAGGGCGCTCGGCGCCTCGGGCCGCGCTCGAGCCGGCGTCCTGCGCGTCGAACAGGTGCACGCGTTTGGCGAGGCGGTGATAGACGCCGCGAAAGACGCCGTTCCGGAAGATGGGCCACGTGATCGGGAAGACCCCGATGCCGAGCACGGTCTCGATCTCGCCGACGATGGCGAAGGAGTCGCGTCCGGGTCGGTCCATCTTGTTCGCGAACGTGAAGATCGGGATCGACCGCTGCCGGCAGACCCGGAACAGCTTGCGGGTCTGCGACTCCACGCCCTTGGCGGAGTCGAGCAGCATCACGGCGCCGTCCACGGCGTGGAGCGTGCGGTAGGTGTCCTCGCTGAAGTCGGCGTGGCCGGGCGTGTCGAGCAGGTTCAGCTGCAGGCCCCGATAGGGGAATTGCAGCACGCTCGTGGTGATCGAGATGCCGCGCTCGCGCTCCATCTCCATCCAATCGCTCACGGCAGACGCGCGGCCACGTTTGGCTTTGACGGCGCCGGCGAGCTGGATGACTCCCCCGTAGAGAAGCAGCTTCTCGGTGAGGGTCGTCTTGCCCGCATCCGGGTGCGAGATGATCGCGAAGGTGCGTCGACGACCGATCTCGTGGGCCAGGTACGACCGGTCGGTCACCCGCAGTTGATATCACTCCGCGCCCGGGACGCTAGGCAGCGCGGTCGCGTCGGGCGCAGACGATGGCAATCGGCGCCTGCTTGCCTTTGACGTGAATCGGCGAGAGCGGCTCGTAGACGACGCCATCGATGGGCCCAGCGCGCTCGGCGGTCTCGCGCGTCATCAGGACCTGTCCGGGCGCCGCGGCGCTGCAGAGTCGCGCGCCGAGATTCACCGCGTCGCCAATCACGGTGAAATCGAGCCGCTCTTCCGCCCCCATCGCACCCAGAATCATCTCGCCTTCGTTCACGCCGACTCCGATGGCGATGGGCTCGGCGCGGCCCGAGCTCCGGTTGACGGACTCGACCGCCTCGACCATGTCGAGCGCGGCGAGAACCGCTCGATGCGCGCCGTCGTCTCCGGCGAATCGCGCCATCACCTCGTCGCCCACGAACTTGTCGATGTCGCCGCCGTGCGCATGGACCTTCAGCGCCTGCGCCTCGAGGTACTGATTGAGCATCGTGACGACGTCTTCGGGGGAGCGCTTCTCGCTGAACGCGGTGAAGCCGCGAATGTCGCTGAAGACGACCGTCATCCGGCATCGCTCGCCTCTGCGCAGCACGACCGGCCGGCTCGTGCGCTCGACCGACCGCAGCGTCTCGTGGGAGACGAACTTCGTGAGGGCGATGCGCTGCCGGAGGGCGACGACCATCTCGTTGAGACGCGTTGCGAGGCGTCCGATCTCGTCGGTCGAGCGAACGTCGGCGCTCACGTCCAGATCGCCCGTGCCGATGCGGTCCGCGATGGCGCCGAGCTTCTGCACCGGAGAGACGACCGTGCGCCGTAGCACCATCCACAACGCCGCGAGGATCAGCCCGATCGTGACCGCACCGAATGCCACCGTCTGCACGAGGAGCGCGTTTCGCGTGGTGCGGAGCTCGTCCCCGATCTCGAAGGAGACCTCGACGGCACCTCGCACCGCGCCGTCCGTGCCGTGACAGCGGCGGCATCGCGGCTCGTTGGCCAGCGGCTCCACCCACGAGAAGCGCACGTCGTCGCCGTCGTGCTCTTCGGCGGAGACGGCGCGGCGGCTACGCAGCGCGCTCGAGACGGCGACCGGGGGCTCGGGACGCGCGAAGGAGTCGTGGTACAGGCGCCCCTCGGCGTCGTGCAGCGCCAGGCGCGAGACCGCGCCCGTACGCGCGACGTCGTCCATGAAGGCGACCACCAGCCTGCCGAGCGACGACATCATCACGTGACGGAGCGAGACGTCGGCGAGCGACACGAGCGTGTCGAGGTCGCCGTCGTTTCCGTGTTCGTCTGCAGCGCCCTCCGTCGCAGCGAGCGCGACGGCGAGCGCACCGCGGACGCCCTCGCGCGTCCCGTGACAACCGTGGCACCGCGGCTCGTTGGGCAGGGGAACGAGCTGCCATCGCAGGCCGTTGGCCTCGTGCACGAAGGGTGCGCGTGCGGAGAGCGCACGACGGAGCGCCGCCGGATCCGGGGCGGTCGCGTCGTCGCCGAAGTAGGGCACGGCGCCGCGCCCGTAGACGGTCACCGCACGAAGGGCCGGCGCGCGTTGCCGGAGCTCCGAGAAGTAGGCGTCGATCTGGCGGTGACGACCCGCGGTCATGACCTGGACGAAGCCGCTGCGCACGAGGGTCGAGACGACGTGCCGATCCGCGTGCGCGGCGGACCAGCCGACGGAGCCGCGCTCGAGCGTGAGCACGCCGCGCAGCTCGCCGCGCGCGTGACAGCTCCGGCACCGTTGCTCGTTCTCGATGACGTGGGTGACGCGAGCGCGGGTCGCGGTTCCGCGGCGCTCGGTCAGCGCGGTGCGGAGCTCGGGCGGCAGCGACGCCCGGCGCGGTGCGGGCGGCGGCGGCGCGAAGACCAGCTCGCCCCGCGGCGAGTAGACGCGAACGCGTGCCTGGCCGACGTTGCGCCGGACGTCGGTCATCATCTCGCGAACGGCGATGCCGTTGCCCTGCAACATGGCGTTGCGGACCGCGGCGGCGACGGATCGGGACAGCGCTTCGGCGGCCCGACGGTGCTGCTCCGCCACCGTGCGGCGGGCGACGATGATCCCGCCGGCACCGAAGAGCACGAACCCGAAGGCGGTCACGAGGACGAGCGCGAGCCCGAGCTTGGCGACCAGATGTCGGCGGACCATCCGGAGCACACGCGCATCGTATCAGCGCGGGATCTGCCGGAGCCGGATGCGCAGGTGAACGAGGATCCCTTCGAGCGTGCGGAGCTCGTTGCGCGCCTGTGTGATGTGGACGCGGAAGCGCGAGATCTCCGAACGGCTGCAGGCGTCGAACGCTCGCTCGGTGTTCTCGGCGATGAGGACGAGGTGCGGGTGCACGAGACGCCACGCGGTGGGTGGGGTCATGCGGCTCGCGATGCGGACGTGCTCCTCGGCGATCTCGTGGCCCATCTGACAGAGCGCTTCGCTGCGACGGTTCATGTCGGCCCACGTGAGCGAGCGCCGGAGCCAGTC
The DNA here is from genome assembly GCA_020854145.1 of Deltaproteobacteria bacterium. GTDB lineage: Bacteria > Myxococcota_A > Polyangia > Polyangiales > JADZFZ01 > JADZFZ01. The sequence continues at coordinate 4,676 of JADZFZ010000899.1, forward strand.
GAGCAGCAGCGTCAGCTTGATGCCGTAATCGGTCTCGGTCTCGGCGCGAGCCGGCGCGGGCGCGAACGCGACGATCGACGAGACGACGAGCGCGAGAGCGATGGAACGGAGGAGCGTCCGCATCCGCCGAGTATGGGCGATGGAGAGAAACCCGTGGCTCGGGCGAACGGTGGGCGTCTTTCAGCGCACGATCAGGGGCTCCACCGCGCTCGCGCTCGGATCGGTCGGGCTCACCTGCGCGAGCAGCACGGGCGACGGGTCGCGTGATCGGAGCAACACCCGCCCTGCCCCGCCGCCGCCACCGCCGGGGTTGTTGTCCCGAGCCGGCTGGGTGCCCGAGGCGTCGTCGCCGGCACCACCCCCTCCGCCGTCGCCCGTGATCAGCCCCGGACCTTCGCCGCCCGGCGCACGATCGGCGCCGTCGCCGCCGCGTGCGCCATCGTGGGTGCCCAGACCTTCCCGCCCGGCCCCGCCGCCGCCACCGTTCGCGGTGACGCGTCCCTCGACGACGAGCGTCGTCGCTTCGAGGACGACGGATCCGCCTGCGCCACCGCCGCCACCCGCACCCCCGATCGCCGATGCACCGCCGCCGCCCGCGCCCGGCGATCTCACGACCGCGCCCGGGCCCAATCGGAGCGTTCCGCGAGCCGAGATCTGCAAGCCGCCGCCGCCGCCGCCACCGACACCGCCGCGGTCGCGCGAGGCTCCGCCCCCGCCTCCCCCGCCGCCACGCAGGGGCTCGGTCCCGACGTAGTCGTCGCCGCCCGTGCCGCCCCGCACGGTCCGCACGAGATCGGTCGAGTCGCCTCCATCGCCGCCACGACCGCCGTGACCACCGCCGCCGCCGCCGGACTGGAGCGCGAACTCCTCTTGCCCGCGCTCGCCGCTGCCGGGCCCGCCCGCGGACGCGCGTGCCTCGGCCCCCGTCGAGCCGCCGGGTCCCGCGCTCCGCAGGTTCCCGTCGAGCGCCGCGCCCACGTCGATGACGCCCTCGATCGCGACGTCGCCCGACGCGAGCACGACGAGCGAGCGTCCGCCGCGCCCCGTGACGAGCACGTCGGCCTCGACGACGAGGGAGCGCACGGTGAAGATCGCGAGCTCGGGTGCGCCCACGACCTGCGGCTGGACGTGGAAGCCGATGCCCGACGCACCCATGCCTTCGCCTTCGGCGGCGTCGCGCACCACCGTCGCGTCGGCGCCGACGATCGCGCCCGTGTCCGTGTCGATCGACCACGGGCTGCCGGCGATGCCGAGCACGACGTCGGCCCCGCCCTCGTCGAGCAGCACCGGCTCGTCGACGTTGGCGGGCACCATCACGAGGCAACGCGGGTCGTCGTCGTCGCACCCTGCGGAGCACAGCTCGATCATCACGAGGTCGCCCGACGCGCACTCGCGCAAGACGTCGTCCTCGCACACGCGGGCGCCGTCCACGCATCCCGAGTCCGCGCGGGCGTCGCCCGTGTCGCGACCCGCATCGCGAAGACCGCCGTCGCGACCCGCATCGGCGTCGGCATCCCGACCCGCGTCGGCGTCCGGCGTCGCAGCCCCCGAGTCGAAGGACGCACGTCCCGTGAGATCGAGCGAGCAACCCGCGAGCATCGCGAGCGCGAGCCCACCCCATCGCGCTGCCACGCTGCGCGAACGGTCGCGCGCCGACGCGCACGAGGAGTCGTTCATGTCGGCTCTCGCGGCCCGTCCGGAGCGTCGATCTCGATCGCACGCCGGTCGAGCTCGTCGTGCGCAGCGTGCGCGGCCGCCTGCTCGGCCTCCTTCTTCGAGCGACCTTCTCCTTCGCCCATCGGCACGTCGCCGACCACGATCTGCACACGGAATCGCCTCTCGTGATCGGGCCCCGCGATCTCGACGACCCGATACCGTGGGGGATCGCCCCCGCCCGCCTGCACGCGCTGCTGCACGAGGCTCTTCCAGTCGTCGCGTACCTCGTCGTCGCGCTCCACGTGCGGAGCGAGCAACCGGGTCGCGAGCGCGAGCGCTTCGTCGAGGCCGCCGTCGACGTACGCGGCCGCGACGACTGCCTCGAGCGCGTCCCCGAGCAGGCTGTCTTTGTCTCGTCCTCCGCTCCGACCTTCGCCGCGCCCGACGCGGAGCGCCGCACCGAGCCCGAGCTCGCGCGCGATCTCGGCGAGCCGCGCCGAGCTGACGAGCGCCGCGCGCCGGCGCGTCATCTCGCCCTCGGGCGCGTCCGGGTAACGTGCCCAGAGCGCCAGGCTCGCGGCCAGGTTCACGATCGCGTCGCCGAGGAACTCCAGCCGCTCGTTGTCGGCGACGCCGTCGTTCGACTCGTGCCGGTAGCTCCGATGCGTAACCGCAGAGAGCAGCACGTCGGGCCGCGTGAAGCGACGCCCGAAGCTGGCCTGCAGCTCCTCGAGCGCGCGTCGTTCGTCGTCGTCCAAGCTCGGATCCTGGATGCTGGGGCGGCCTGCGCGCAAGACGATGACGTCTCGCGCACCCGTTGTCACGGCCGGGGTGCTACCGTGCGCGACCGTCATGCCGGTGCCGATCGTGGGCCTCACGGGGGGGATCGCCTGCGGGAAGTCCTTCGTCGCGTCGTTGCTGGCGCGCGAAGGCGTGGTGGTCGTGGACGCCGACCAGGTCGCGCGCGACGTGGTCGCTCCCGGCTCGCTCGGTCTCGCCGAGGTCGTGGCCGCGTTCGGTCCCGACGTGCTCGACGCTTCGGGCGGGCTCGATCGCAAGAAGATGGCCGCCCGCATCTTCGCGGAGCCCGCGGATCGAAAGCGCCTCGAGGCCATCCTGCATCCGCTCATCTCGATGGAGAGCATGCGCCGGCTCGCATCGGTCCCCGAGAGCGCGCCGTACGCGGTCTACGATGCGGCGCTGCTCGTGGAGAACGGGATCCATCGCATGCTGCCCGCGCTCGTCGTCGTGACGGCGGCGCCGGAGGTCCAGCGCGACCGCTTGATGGCGCGCGACGGCATCGATGCGGAGTCGGCCGCAGCGCGCGTGGCGGCCCAGATGCCGCTCGAGCAGAAGGTGGCCGTCGCGACGCACGTGATCGACAACGGCGACGGCCGAGAGCAGACCGCAGCGGCGACGCTCGCCGTGCACCGCGCGCTGCTCGAGAGGCTCGGCCGAGGAAGGGGTGCATCGTGACGGGATCGTGGTCGGGCGAGGTCGCGCTCGTCACCGGGTTTCCGACGTTGCTCGCGCGGCGGCTCGCGCTCCGGTTGCTCGCCGACGATCAGCGCCGCCATCTGCGCTTGCTCGTGCGCGAGAAGTTCCTCGCCGACGCCGAACGCTGGCGCAGCGCGCTCGGGCCCGATCGACGCAAGCGCGTCGAGCTGCTCGAAGGCGACGCGGCGTCGATGGACCTCGGCCTGTCGGGCGCGGAGCTCAACGCGTTGTCCGCCGAGGTCGACGTCATCCACCACGCCGCCGCGATCACGTACGAGGGCGCGGACGAGCGCGACGTGCACGATCTCAACGTCGGCTCGGCACGCGAGGTGGTCGAGCTCGCGCGCGCCTCGGCGGGGCTTCGACGGCTCGTCCTCTGGTCGACCACGCAGGTGAGCGGCGATCACCAGGGTGTCTTTCGCGAGGACGATCTCGAGCTCGGGCAGCGGTTCCGCAGCGAGATCGAGCGAACGCGACACCGCGCCGAGCAGATCGTCAGGCTCGCGGGCAAGGACCTGCCGGTCACGATCCTCCGGCCGTCGATCGTCGTGGGGGACTCGCAGACCGGCGAGACCGATCGCCTCGACGGCCCCTACCTCCTCATCGTCCTCATGCTCACCTCGCCTCCGGATCTCCGGATCCCGCTGCCCGCGAAGGCGGATGCGCCGCTGCACGTGGTGCCGCTCGACTTCGTGGTCGACGCTGGGGCCTACATCGCCGAGCGCGAGGAGAGCATCGGCCGCACCTACCATCTGGTGGATCCCGCACCGCGTGCGGCACGCGTCGTGTTCGAGGCCGTCGCCCGCGCCGCGAACCGGCGTCTACCGCGTGGCTTCATCCCGGCCAACCTCACGCGCGCGCTCCTGCGCACGCCCGGGCTCGAGCGCTTCGCCCGCAGCCCGCGGGCGTTCGTCGATCAGCTCGCCACCAACGTGACCTACCCGTGCGCGCGCACGGAGGAGATCCTCAAGGACTCGGGCATCGCGTGCCCTCCCTTCGAGAGCTACGTGGACGCCATCGTCGGCCACGTGCGCGAGCGTCTGCGCGAGCAGCGCGAGACCCACGAGGTCGAGGTCGACGACCCTCTCGGCTGACGACGCCGTCGTCCTGGGCTTTCAACCGCGCTCGAGGTGCTTGCGCGCCACCTCGGCCCAGGGCCCCTCCGGGTCGAGCCGCAGGAACGCTTCCCAGTGCGGTCGCGCCTCGGCCGGCGAGCCGAGCTCCTCGAGCACCATCGCGAGGTTGAAGCGCGCGTCGGCGAACCCCGGGTCGAGCGCGACGGCGCGGCGGAAGTGCGGCAACGCGCCCGTGCCCTGACGTCGCTCGTAGAGGAGGTAGCCGAGGTTGTAGTGCGCCTCGGGCTGGCTCGGGTCGACGCCGAGCGCCTCGCGGTAGAGCTTCTCCGCTTCGTCGGCGAAACCGGCGCGATATCGCAGGTTGCCGAGATTTGTGTATGCGTTGGAGAGCGTCGGGTCGAGCGCGATGGCGTCGCGATAGGCCTTCTCGGCCTCGTTCCAGCTCGCCTCGTCCTCGTCCAGGCGGCAGCCCTCGAGGTAGCGCTCGTACGCTTTGCGTCGGTCGCGGGTGCGCGAGGGCTTGGGCCGCAGCACGCGCACGACGTCCTCGTGCAGCGCCCGCGTCTCGAAGTCGAGCAGCAGCTGTCCCGTGGCAGGCTCGAACCGTTCGCGCCCGGCCTGCACGACCATGCGGTCTCCATCGGCCATCACGCGAAGCTCGGCCAAAGGACGGGTGATCGACGGCAGGGTGGAACGCAGCGCGTCCACCGAGCGGCGCACCGCGCGGAGCGACACGCCGGCGTCGAGCAGGCCCTTGGCAGCGCGGATGCCGATGAGATCGCGGAACGTGTAGAAGCGCTGCCCTCCACGCTGTCCGCTCGGCGAGACGAAGCCGCTCTTGTCCCAGTAGCGCAGCTGCGCCCGCGAGAGACCGAAGAGGCGCGCGACCTCCTGCTGCGTGTAGACCTCGCTCACCGGATCCCCGTCCGGGCCCGTCGAGACGACTTTGCGTCCTGTGGGTATACGACCGCCACGCCGGGACCCCGAGAACGCGACATGGATAACGTTGTCGCCCGATTTGCTCAAGCCGTTTTTCACCTTCCGAGCAGGGTCACGCACGCCGGCTCCTCGACGCCGCGTCGGGCTCGATCGGCGCCTCGATGTCGACGTCGATCTCGAGCCGCCCCGACACCAGGCGCATACGCGTCTCGGTGAGCGCGCGACCGAGGGGCCGGCCGGGAACACGGCTCTTCGCCTCGCGCCGCGCGATCCGCGCGATGCGTGCGCGCACGAGCGTCGAGCCGTCGAGCAGCTCGACGACGAGCCGCAGCTCGGGCTCCTCGATGCGCTCGACGCCGAGGGCGCGCGCGAGCTCGCCGATCGGCACCGTGATCATCGTGCTGCCGAAGTAGGCGTGGTCGCGCGCCGGCGGATCGCCGTCCGCACGCTCGGGGCCGCCGAGGCGAGGGCGCACGTCGCCTTCGGACATCACCTCGGCCGCCGCCCACAACGCGTCGACGACCTCGGGCGCCAGCGTCAGGCGAACCATCGGGCCCGTCACGCGAAGCGGACGCTGCGGGCGGGTCTTCGCGAGGCCACGGAGCACGACCGCGCGATCGTGGCAGACCCGTGCGCGCGATCTCAAGGAAACCGCGGAGCGGGCACCCGCGCGGCGTGCGGCGCAGAAACGCGGGACGCTCGATCGACCTCGACGCCGTGGCGCTCGGCCCGAGGCTGCTATGGTCCCGAGGTGCGTTCGCTCCGCGGCATGCCGACCCGCGACGCGCGCGGCAAGGCGATGGCCAAGCTCTCGTGCGCGTTCGTCGGCGACCTCCATGGCAACCTCGACGCCCTCGAGGCCGTGCTCGTCGAGATGCGCGCGCGCGGCATCGACAAGCTCGTGGTCGTGGGGGATCTGCTGTTGCCGACGCCGGAGGGTGCGTGGCCAGCCGCCAGACCGCGGGAAGTCTGGTTCCGCCTGCAGGAGGTCGGCGCGAAGCTCGTCCGGGGCGTCAGCGACACGGCGCTCTACACGGTTCGCCCCGAAGCGCTGGCGCCACGTGACGACGCCGAGCGTCGCGCGACGGCACGTTTCCTCGACACGCGCAGAGCCGTGGGAGACTTCGTGCTCGCGCGTATCGCCCAGCTTCCCGAACGCCATCGCATGCCGCTGCCCGACGGCTCCGAGATCGTCGCGGTGCACGGCGCACCGAGCGACCCGACGCAGGAGATGTCCCACGACCTCGACGACGCCGAGCTCATGGCGCTCGTCGGCGACGACCCGGCCGACTTCGTCATCTGCGCGGGGACGCACGTGCCTTACCTGCGCGAGATCGGCGAGGTTCGCGTCATCAACGTCGGCTCCGCCGGCGCTGCGCCCGAGGGCCGCGTCGCCCACGTGACGCTCTTGACCGCGACGCCCGAGACGACCTCTTTCGAGCAGATCTCGGTCGCGTACTGAAGCGGCCACGGCGTTCGAGCGTCGAACGCGAGGACCGGCACCGGCCCCGGCGGGCGCGCTATCATGCCCGCCAAGGACGGGTCAGGGAGGCTTCGAATGAGGGCACTTCGTTTCTGTGGCTTTGTGATGGGCGCGGCGCTCGCTGGCTTCGCATGGAACGCGACCGCCGAGGCGCAGCTCGAGGCGTGCGGCAACATCCATGTCGAGGCGGACGCGACGTGCGAGCTCGAGGTCGAGGGCGGCTGCACCGCGATGTGCGAGCCGGTCCGGGTGCAGGCGGCGTGCGCGGCGGAGCTGTACGCGAGCTGCGAGGGCGGCTGCGACATCGACATCGACGCGAGCTGCATGGCGAGCTGCGACTTCGCCGGGTGCATGGCGCGTTGCGACGTCGACCCCGGCTCGTTCCGGTGCGACGCGTATTGCGAGGCCGAGGCTTCGGCGAGTTGCCAGTCGCAGTGCTCAAGCTCGGACAATCGCACGCGATGTGAATCGTCGTGCGAAGCGACGTTCGCAGCCGAGTGCCGCGCGCGTTGCGAGATCGAGCCGCCGAGCGCGACGTGCGAAGCACGTTGCCAGGCGAGCTGCGAAGGCTCTTGCCGCGCCGAGGCGAACGTCGATTGTCAGGTCGACTGTCAGGCCGACCTCTACGTCGACTGCGAGACGCGCGTCTCTGGCGGCTGCCGTGCACGCTGCACGGAGCCGAACGGCGCGCTCTTCTGCGACGGCCAGTACGTCGACCACGGCGGCAACCTGCAGATGTGCGTCGATGCGCTCAACGACCTGCTCGCGATCGACATCGAGGTCACGGCGTCGGGCAGCTGCACCGGCAGCATGTGCGAAGCGCGCGTGGACGCCACGTGCGCGGCGGCACCGGGCGCGGGCGAAGGGTCGACCGCCGTCGGCGCGACGCTGCTCTTGTCGCTCGTCGGCTTCGTCGCGGCACGCCGCCGGCGACGTCGCTGATCGCGCTGCGCGCGGGGCCGTGTCCTTGTCGGGGCACGGCCCCGGTGCCACATCTCACGCATGCTCAAGCGGCTCGGCATCGGCCTCCTGAAAGGCACCGCCATCGGGGCCTTGCTCGGCGCCGCGCTCCATTTCGGCCTCGGCGCGACGCCGCTGACGGGCCTGCTCGCGTACCTCGTGTACATGGGCGTCGGCGCGAGCGCGGGCGCGGTCGCGGGCAAGCCGCCGTGGGGCGAGAAGTTCGCGTGGATCGAGCTGCTCATCCGATCCGTCGTCGGTCTGGGGGCGGGCGCGGGCCTGTACTTCGGCGCGACGAAGCTCCTCGGTTTCGCGGTCGATCTGGGCCCGCTGGGAGCCGGACCCATCTCGTCGCTGCCGCTCGTCGTCGCGCCCGCGATCGGCGCCGTCTACGGGTCGCTGGTCGAGCTCGACAACGACGGCAACGTCGGCGAGCCGCCTCCACCGAAGAAGATCCGCGTCGAGGACATCGACGTCGGCGAGGACGAGGAGGCCGAGGTCGAGAAGAAGCGCGGAAACGCCGGCAAACGCGGCAAAGCCGGCTGAGCGGGCCGACCGCGATCCCACGCGAGCCCGCAAGCTCACGCGACCGCTTGCTCCGTGCGGCATTCGCGAGAGAATGCCCCGCCTCGCGACACCCGGGCACGGCTGGCTCGGCCTGATCGCTAGGGGAGGAAACGTCGATGCCCGTCACCGATCGTGTGAAGCAGATCCTGTCCTGGTACGCGTCGGACAACCCCGGCACGCTCACGAACCTCTATCGCCTGCTCGACACGGGTACGCTCGCCGGCACGGGCAAGCTCGTGATCCTCCCGGTCGATCAAGGCTTCGAGCACGGCCCCGGCCGCTCGTTCCTCCCGAACCCGGACGGCTTCGATCCCGCCTACCACTTCCAGCTCGCGATCGACTCGGGCTGCAACGCCTACGCGGCGCCGCTCGGTGCCCTCGAGTCGGGCGCCGCGCGCTTCGCCGGGCAGATCCCGCTCATCCTCAAGCTCAACAACAGCGACACGCTGGCCAAGGTCGATCAGCCGATCAGCGCGCTCACCGGCTCGGTCGAGGACGCGCTCCGGCTCGGGTGCGTCGGCATCGGCTACACGATCTATCCCGGCAGCGGGCAGAGGAACCGTCAGTACGAAGACCTGCGCGAGCTCACCATCGAGGCCAAGCGCAAGGGGCTCGTCGTGATCGTGTGGAGCTACCCGCGCGGCACCACGCTCTCGAAGCAGGGCGAGACGGCCGTCGACGTGGTCGGCTACGCCGCGCACATCGCCTGTCAGCTCGGCGCGCACATCGTGAAGGTCAAGCCGCCTTCCGCGCACGTGGAGCAGGAAGAGCACAAGAAGGCCTTCGAGAAGGCGGGCCTGCCCATCGCGACGATGTCCGATCGCATCCGCTACGTCGTGCAGTCCTGCTTCGCGGGACGTCGCGTCGTCATCTTCTCGGGTGGCGAGACGAAGTCGACGGAGTCGCTCCTCGAGGAGGTGCGCGAGATCGCCAAGGGCGGCGCGTTCGGCTCCATCATGGGACGCAACGCGTTCCAGCGGCCGCGGGCAGAGTCGATCAAGCTGCTCTCGGACGTGATGGCGATCTTCAAGGCTGCCTGACCGCGAGCGCGCGACGCGATGTGGTCAGGCTCGTTCGCTCTGCCTTCGTGGCCGCCCGGCGCGCCGAGCGGCGGTCAGCTCGGCTGGACGCTCGAGCGTCACATCCTCGAGCGCCAGCGGCGGGTGCCGGGCGCGACCGGTGACTTCACCGGCTTGTTCCAGCAGATCGCGCTGTGCGCCAAGGTCATCGGTAGCCGCGTCAACCAGGCGGGCCTCGCGGGCATCCTCGGGCTGACCGGCAAGACGAACGTCCAGGGCGAGCAGGTCCAGAAGCTCGACGAGTTCGCGAACGACACCTTCAAGCAGGTGATGGAGTCGGGCGGGCACGTCTGCGTGATGGCGAGCGAGGAGGACGACGAACCGATCCCCGTTCCCGACGAGCACGCGATCGGCAAGTACGTGCTGCTCTTCGATCCGCTCGACGGGTCGTCGAACATCGACGTCAACATCTCGATCGGCTCCATCTTCTCGGTGCACCGCCGCGTCACCGTCGGCGTGCGCGGCACCTTGCGCGACTGCCTGCAGAAGGGCAGCGCGCAGGTCGCAGCGGGCTACGTCATCTACGGCAGCTCGACGATGTTCGTGTACACGACGGGCGATGGAGTGCACGGCTTCACCCTCGACCCGAGCGTGGGCGAGTTCCTCCTCTCGCACCCGAACATCACGATCCCGGAAAAGGGAAAAATCTACAGCGTCAACGAGGGGAACTCCGGGCTCTGGGACGAGGGCACCAAGGCGTGGGTGCGCTGGCTGAAGGAGCCCGACTCGGGAACGGGCCGTCCTTACAGCGCGAGATACGTCGGCTCCCTGGTGGCGGACTTCCATCGAACGTTGCTCAAAGGTGGCGTGTTCGCGTACCCTGCCGACAGGAAAAGCCCAAAAGGCAAACTCCGATTGCTGTACGAAGCGTCGCCGATGGGCTTCATCGCCGAAGCCGCGGGCGGCATCGCGACCGACGGGCGCGGCAACCGCATCGTGGATCTCACGCCGACCGAGCTGCACCAGCGCACGCCGCTGCTGATCGGCTCGCGCCACGACGTCGAGACCGCGGAGCGGTTCTTCCGCGGCGACTTGCCTTGATCCCACGCTGGTTCGCCTCGGTTGCCGCGCTGGCGCTCGCGCCTGCCTGTCGGTGCGGCAACACGGCGACGGGCGCGGACACATCCGTCGCCGTGCCTTCGCCATTGCCGCCTGCGCCACCGCCGACGTTGCCACCCCCGAGCCAGCCGACGCACCTCGAGGTGCCGCCGGCCGCTGCGCTCGTCATCGCGTCCATGCGGACCGATCTCGGACGGGGTGCCACGGCCATCGCGTCGTACGTCGCAGGCGAGGTTCGTCTCGAGACACCGACGCGGATGACGGGCCCGGACCCCGACCGCACGGTGGCCTATCTGCGACGGTTCCCCGACGTGCTCGTGGGGATCGCGCAGGCGATCGATCGCGGATGCGCGGGTGAAGCGGAGGACGAGGCGGCAGCGCACGTGATCGTGACCTGTCCCGCCGAGGCGCTCGACGACGAGTATCGCGGCGTGAGCTTCGAGCTGACGGAGCAACCCGGCCGGGGCTGGAAGCTCGCCGCGCTCACCGCGCTCCGCTGAGTGTCTCGTCGTCGGCGGGCGCTGGCGGCGGAGGGATCGTGCTGCTCCGTGCGCGCTCCGCGAGCGTGTTGCGACGCTCGCGCGCCTCGCGGTTGCGGATGAATTCCGAAGCCAGGATCTGCGTAGAGGTCTCGCTGCGCGGCCAAGCGCGCCTCGGACGTGTCGCGCTCATTCGCATGCGATGCCCTCGCAGCTGCCGACGCTCGAGTCGTCGTAGGGGAAGTTCTGACAGCACGCGCCGGCCTCGAGGCAACAGTCGAGGTCGTAGTAGTAGTCGTCGTCGCAGATGCCTTCGCCGGGACGATCGGTGACCTCGACGCACTCGCCCCAGCGACCGTCCGGCATGCAGACCTGCGTGCCGAACGAGCAGTAGGTCGGCGTATCGCACCAACGCGATTGACCCGCGATGCAGACCGCACCCTCCGCGCAGTGCGGGGGCTCGCCCGATGCGCCAGGGTAGTCGCCACCGCCGCCGGGGCACGTGGCGCCGCATTGCGGGTCGGCGCAGTCGGTCAACCCGTCGCAGTCGTCGTCCGCGCCGTTGTCGCAGAGCTCGAGCTCCGCCGGGGTACAGATGCCTTCGCCCCCGGCGCCGGGGAAGTCGGCGCCCTCGTCGGTGTCGCCGTCACAGTCGTCGTCGGCACCGTTGCCGCCGATCTCGGAGATCGGCACGATCTCGCCGAGACAGTCGCCCCACTGCGGGAACTCGAACACGAGCTCGCACGTCTGCACGCCATCGACGCAGATGCCTTTGCGCCGCGCGGTCGAGTCGCCCGTGAAGCACGTCTGCGTCTGGCCAGGCGCGCACGAGCAGCCTTCGTCGGCGCGACCGTCCCCGTTGTCGTCGTAGCCGTTGGCGCACTCCTCGGCGGCGCGCGGCGGGTTGCGACGACCCGAGGCCGGGCTGCCGGTGCCGCTGCCGCTGCCGAGCCCCGGTCCCTCGAAGCCGACCGAGCCCTGGCAGCTCGCGATCACGACGCCACCCACGACCCCGAGCAGACCGAGCCCCCGCATCGAAACCCGAAGAAGCCCTGCATGCGTCGGGGACCTCGTTCGCATCACCGCCTCCACGTCGGTCCGCAGCAATCGAGGTGCCTCGCGGATCGGACGAGATCCACGCGTAGGACATGGTGCTCTCCGGGGGCTGTCGGCCCCCAACGTGCGGGCCGATGCCCACGACGGAGGTGGATGTCGTCGGGGATTCCCCGACGCGTCTATCATCGCGCGATGTCCACCGGTCGCTTCGTCGCGATGTCGGTCGTGGTCTGCACGTTCGCCTGCGGCACAGCTCCCGCGCGCCCACGCGCTCGCCCGGATCGTCCCACGGCGCCGACCGTGCTCGCGGTCCACGCGCGCGCGACGATGCTCGGCGGTGCGGGCATCGATCTGGGCGAGGTCGAGCCGGGCGCGATGGGCGGGCTCGCAGGTGGCCACCGTCTCCGGTGGCGGGCGCGCGAGCACGTCGAGGTCGCGCAGGACGTGATCGCCGCGGGCATCGTGGGCGCGGTTCGACATGCCGACGGGTGGCGGTTCGCCGACCGCCGCGGAGACGTCTGGTCGAGCGCGTCGTTCCTGGGCCCCGTGACGCACGCGGGCACGTTGGGCATCCGGCACTTCGAGATCGTTCCCGCCCGCGGGACCATCGCGGTGCTCGCGAAGAATCGGACCCGCGCGTTGCTCACGTCGGACGGTCGCGCCGCCGCGCGCGAGGCGTGCGCGTTTCCCGTGCTCTCCGCTGCGTACGCAGACGCCCGCCACGCGTTGGTCGTGGCCGACGGCGGCGGCCTGTTCCACACGGCGGACGGCGGCGCGACGTGGATCGCGGTCGCTCCGGCGGACGGCCCGTTCGTGGCCGTGGATCTGGCCGAGGACGGGTTCGTCGCGTACGCGCGGGACGCGGACGCGCGGTTGACGTCGCGACACGTGTCCCTCGCCGGCCTGCCGTCCGACGCGACGCTCGCGTCGACGAGCCAGCCGCCCGACGACGGGCGTCTTCGTGCGGGCCTCCTCGCGCTGGCCACCGCCGACGCGTTCCTGTCGTTTCCCTCCACGGCGTTGCTCGACGGCCGGATCGCGGTCGCGCCGTGGGGCGAGCGCGGGATGCGCGTCGACCTGGCGACGGGGCACGGAGCGCCCATCCGTTCGCTGCCGGCCGACTGCGGTCTGCACGCGTGGGGCACACGGGTGCTCGCCATCTGTGCGGACGGGGCGCGCGTCGGCGACGGCCGCACGTTCCGACGGACGACGCGGATCGCAGGCGCGAGAACCGCCACGGCGCACGTCGCGAGCGAGGATGGTCGCACCGTCGCGTGGGTGGAGCAGGTGCCTTCGAGCTCGGAGGAGCTGCTCGTCGTGCTGGTACGCCCGGAAGACGGGACGCGCTACGCGCGACGGATTCGCTCCGAGACGCTCGAGCTGCGGGCGGTGCACGAGACGACCGTCTTGATCACCGGTCGGGATCCGGGAGTGCGCGTGCTCGACGTGTCGAGCGACCGCGAGCATCGGCTCGACGTGCCCGGGACGCTGCTCGGGGCCCGCATCGACGCACAGGGTCACGTCTTCGTCTCGGCGATCGCAGGCGAGAGCGGCGAGCGTCCATCGGCCGTCCTTCTGCGCGGCCGGGTCGACTCGCCGACGCTCGAACGCGTGACGACCCCGCCGCGCGCGCTGGTCGCGGGTCTCGTCGACGCGCGCAACGGAGCGGCGGTGGGGGAGACGGCCGCGGAGGTGTACACGACGTCGGACGGCGGGCTCACGTGGCAACCGATCGCGCTCGCGCCCGGCGACGAGGCAGCCCTCGTCCGGCTCGGGGTGATGGAGCAGGATCGGCCCTTTTTCTGCGACCGAACGCGCTGCGTCGTGGCGCCGACGCGCGAGCGTCCAGGGGTAGTCTTGTTGTTCGGATCGGCGCCGGTGAGCGCGCCGGCGCGGCTGCGCGTCGCGTCCGACGACGTCCCTCTCGAACCGGTCGACTCCGGCGCGCGCGAGCCCATCCTCGGCTGCGAGATGGAGCCGGTGGCCGACGAGCGGGGCCGGCCGTTGCCCACGGGCTCCTTCGCGACCGCGACCTCGACGGGCCGCGTGGTCGTTCGACGAACGACGCGCGCGAGCTCGATCGAGATCACGTGGAGCGGGCGCGATGCAAGAGGCGCCTATCGCGCACGGGCTCGCGCGACGACCCCTGCGCCCTCGCCGCTCACGACGAGCCCTGCCTCGGACACCGAGCCGAGCGCGCCCTCGAGCCCGCCGACCGTCGGCCCGCGTGCTGGCGGACCCTTTCGGGTACGGGCGGCGTGGGCGACGCGTCACGAAGTGCTCTTCGATCTCTGCGGCGAGGACGGCACGTGCGAATCGCTCCGCGCCCGAGCGGGCGGCGCGGTCGTGCCCTTCCCTCACGCGATGGCTCCGATCGCGTCGAGCCCCGATGGCGCGATGTTGGGCATCACCGCGCGCGCATCGGCGGTCGAGGTCCGCGCGATCCGCGGCGACGACGCGAGCACGTTGCGCCGCTTCGAGCTGCCCGACGCCGAGTCGTTCGGTCTGACGCTCACGGCGCAGCCGGCGCTCGTGGCGCGCACACCGAGCGGCCGCTGGCGTCTCTACCCGCTCGACGCGTCGAGCCCGCCGCGGGCATTCCCGAACGTCCCGGAGGCGCTCGCGGTGTGCGCCGGTCCTCCTCTGCCCGACGCGATCGCGGTGCGCTGGCCGGGCGGCCCCGCGCTCGACGGACGGCCCGCGCGCGCGACGACGATCGAGCTGTCGCCCGAGTCGGCGTGTGTACGCTCCGTCGAGATCGCCCCCGACGACGCCGAGCCCGTCACGTTCCGCGGCGTGCTCGAGGCGACGACCGGTGGAGCGCTCGAAGGTCCGCTCGTCCGGCGCGTCGGCGCAGTGGGCACCGAGACGCTCGTCCGCGAGAGCCGCGCGCGCCGATTCCGCTGCCGACTGACGACGCCGTGATCCGACGTCGGAGACGTCGCTCGTGATGGCGAGCATGCGAAGGAGCCGCGCGGTCGGCGGTCGGCGCGCCCGCCGCCGCGTCGCGTGCTATGAGCCACGCGAGGTCGAGGTGTGAGGGCACGTGACACGCTGCCGGCCGTGGACGAGCACTTCATCGTGGAGGGCTCTCGTGTCGAGGCGATCGCGGGGCGGCTCGTCGTGACTCCGCCCGCCAACGAGCCGCACGGCGAGATGCACCTCGACCTCGGCTACGTGATCCGAGCTCACCTCGCACCCGGCTACAAGGGCGCGATCGACATGCTCACGCGCACGGGGCACGACTCCGACTTCGCCCCGGACGCGAGCGTCTACCCGGCCGAGCGCGACCCCGCGACGGGCGGGCGCAAGCTCGAGGAGCTCGCCTTCGAGGTCAGCGACGGCCAGCCCGTCTCGGCGGTCTCGGACAAGGCGCGCGAGCTCGTGCGCCGCGGCGTGCGCCGCGTCTTCTGCATCGTGGTGGGCCAGCGCCGCGTGCTCGAGTGGTCGCCGCCCACCGATGCGTGGGGGACGATGCACCTCGACGCCGTGATCGACGACCGCTGCTTCGTGCGCCCGCTCCCCATCGCCGCCCTGCTCGGCGCGGCCGCCGCCGACGAGGCCGTCGTCGACGCGCTCCGCGCCCGCAACCACCCCGCGCTCGAGGCCCTGCGCCGGGAGGGACGCGAGGAAGGGCGCGAGGAAGGGCGCGAGGAAGGGCGCGAGGAGGGACGCGAGGAAGGGCGCGAGGCGCTCGCCGGTGCGGTGCTCGCGTCGCTCGCGGCGCGCGGGCTTGCACCCACCGCGGACGAAGAGGCGCGCATCCGCGCCGAGCGCTCCTACGCGACGCTCACCCGCTGGGTCGCAGCGGCCGCCGTCGCCGCGTCGGTGCGCGACGTGCTCGAGCGCTGACCGACGCCCAGCGACGCGCTCTGGCCGCACGCATCGCGTCCGGCTCGCTCGCTCGACGAGGCCGCACGTCGCGCGACCGCAATGGCTGGCGTCGGCCCCGAGCACGTCGTAAGCGCGCGCCGATGACCGACGTGCTGCGGCAGCTCGCCTACGACCATCTGCGCCACGACAACGTGCGCTTCCCGCCGAAGATCGAGCAGAAGACCCTCCAGGTCGCGGCGCTGACCTTCGGAGTCGGGCTCGACCATCTCGAGGGCGAGCGCGTGATCGCGGTGCTCGACGAGAGCGTGTACGCCAAGACCGCGGGCGCCATCATGTCGGTCTTCAACGATCGGCTCGACTGCGAGTACTTCGGCGGGCTGGTCGTGACCGACCGGCATCTCGTCGGCGGCGATCCTCCCGAAGCGGTGCCGCTCGATCGCATCACGGGTGCGCGGGTGACCGGCAGCGTGTTCCGGAAGCTCGAGGTGCTCGGACAGACACGGAACAAGAGCTACGTGCTCGAGTCGGACAAGGAGGTCGCGGCGTTCGTCAACGCGCTGGTGCAGTACCCACCCCACGCGCGGGTCGCCGCACCTCGGGCGCTCGTCGCACCGACCGCGGACGATCCGACCGGCGTGCTCGCGGAGATGAACGAGCTCGGCGCAGGCGATGCGAGAGCCGTACAGCTGATGGCGCTCCCGGCTGCGCTGCGATCGCGAGTCGCGGCGGTGACGTCCGACCTCGCGCTCGACCTCGCGTCGCGCGCCGTCCTCTACGCGCGCACGTTGAACGCGGGTCGCGCGATGAAGAACGGCCTGTGGATCAGCGCGCTGCCCGGGCCCGATCTGCTCGCGGTGCTCGGGCGCATGCTCGGCAGACCCGTGTACCAGCAGCCGGATCCGCAAGGGAGCCTGGAGGTGCGATTCCATTGGGATGGCAGCGTTGCCAAGGCGTTGCTCGACAGCGCGGTCGGCCTGACGGTCCTCGCGGTGGCCGGCGTCGGCTGGACGATGTGGCCGGAGCGATCGGTCATCTCGTGGCGGCTCACGCCCTTCGGCCCGTTCACCGGCTTCCAGCTGAAGGCCATCACCGGGCAGCGCGGCAACCCGTTCGATCAGGGCGAGGACCTCAAGCTGCGCCAGCTGATGCACGACACGCTGCAAGTCCACGAGGGAAGAGCGCTGCTGCTCCGCATGATCTTCGGGTGGGGCGCGCCGCTCGAGCAGCTCTTCCAGAGCCAGCAAGCGGACGTCGCGGCCAAGATGCAGGAGCTCGTCGGCTACTCGGATCTGTCGGCGTTCTTCCCGGGCCAGAAGGTCGACAAGTCCCACGATGGCTTGCGACCCGACATCCAGGCCGCAGTCGACGCGGCCATCCGAGCCGAGCAGCAGAAGACGCCGGAGCAACGCAACGCGGCGGCGCGCTCGGCGTGGCAGAAAGCCGTCGCGTCCGGGACCCTCGACGCGATGGAGGACGCCGCGCTGTCGCTCCAGCACGCGCAGCTCTACGACGACGCGATCCGCGCCTACCAGCACATCCTCGAGCGATTCCCAGAGGAAGGGGCGAGCACTGCGCGCTCGCTCGGCGACTGCCACCTCTTCCAGGCGCTGTACGCTCCGTCCGGCCCGACGCCTGCGCACCTGCCGACGCTCGACACGGCCCTCCGCTGGTACGCGCACGCCGTCGAGCGCGGCGCCGCCACAGAGCACGTCGAAGAGAACTTCTGGGAGGCGTGCCGCGCGCTCTCCGAGGTCGCGCCCGCAGAGCAGCGCGCGCAGTTCCTGCTGTACTACCGGAGCTCGTACCCCGCGGGCGCGCACCGCCCCGACGCCGACGCGCGCCTCGCCAAGCTCGGCGTGCGTTAGGCGCATCATCCCCGCGCACCGACCGCCAAGCCGTCGGGCGCCCGCCGTGGTCGCGAGAGGCGTGCGGGAGTAGATTGGCGGGGTGAGCGCGACAGCAGCGGAGCGCGTCGAGCTGGTGGTCGGGGTGCCGCGTACGGACCCGCGGTGGGTGCTCGACGACGACGAGGAGAAGATGCCGGAGAGCCCGCTGCACGTGGCGATCTGCAACCTGCTCGAGGCGCTCCTGGCGTTCTGGGTGCTGCGGAGAGGCGCGAGCGCGCTGGTGGGGCGCAACCTCGCGGTGCGCTGGGACGCGAAGCGACCGCGGTTCGGCGTGGACCCGGACGTCTACCTCGTCGAGCCGGCACCGCCGTTCGGACCGCGGGACAAGAGCCTGCGAACGTGGCTGAAGGGTCATCGCGCGCCGCGCGTGGCGGTCGAGGTGGTGAGCGAGGCGACTGCTGCGGAGGACTACGGGGTCAAGCCGGCGAAGTACGCGGCGAGCGGGACACGGGAGCTGTGGATCTTCGATCCGCTGCGCGTGGGCCCGCTTCAGAACGGCGGTCCGTTCGTGCTGCAGGTGTGGCGTCGCGACCGTCGCGGCGCGCTGCGACGCGTGTTCGCAGGTGACGGGCCCGCGCGTTCGACCGAGCTCGGCGCGTGGCTGGTGGTGACCGACGGCGGGCTGCGCTTGCGCATCGCGGAGGACGAGGAAGGCCGCGGACTGTGGCCGACGGAGGCGGAGGCCGAGCGGGC
>JADZFZ010000900.1 GCA_020854145.1 Deltaproteobacteria bacterium
TCGCCGCCGACGACGCCGACCGTGCGAAGAAGAAGATCGAGGAGCTCGTCGCGCAGGGCAACCAAGTCGTCGAGCAGCTCGTCGCCTCGAAGGAGAAGGACATCCTCGAGGTCTGAAGGGTGACGGTGACTCACCCCCCACCCGAAGGGTGGAGCGCTTCTTCTGCACCGAAGGCGGCGTGACTTCCGAGAGAGGCCGAGCGGTTCGAGCAAGCTCGCCGGGCGCAGTGTGGCGTCCCCGTGGGCACCGACCCCATCGACGCTCTGCGTGATTTTCGCAGGGGGCTGGGCGCCCCCCTGCAACCCCCGTCCTTCGACTCCGGATTTGTCGCCGCGAGTTCACGACTTCATCCGAGTCGCGCGCGACCCCACGAGTGCTCGGGAGCAGGGCGGGATAGGATTCGCCGCATGGCGGCGTCGGAAGGGACAACGGCGTTTCGCACGTGCCATCTCTGCGAAGCCACGTGCGGGCTCGAGCTCCGGCTCGAAGGCGGCAAGATCGCGCACGTGCGCGGTGACGACGACGACGTCTTCAGCCGCGGGTTCATCTGTCCGAAGGGCGCTGCGCTCGGGCGTCTCGAGGACGACCCCGATCGCGTGCGCTGGCCGCTCGTGCGGCGCGGCGACACGTGGCACCGCGTCTCGTGGGACGACGCGTTCGCCGAGGTGGACAAGGGGCTCTCGCCGATCCTCGCCGAGCACGGGCGCGACGCGGTCGCGGTGTATCTCGGCAATCCGAATGCACACAATCTCGCCGGCATGGTCTACGGGCGCGTGCTCCTGCAGGCGCTCGGCTCGGGCAACGTCTACTCGGCGAGCACCGTCGATCAGATGCCGAAGCAGGTGTCCGCGGGGTTGATGTTCGGCGGTGGGCTGAGCATCCCGGTGCCCGACGTGGACAGGACCGATTACCTGCTCGTGCTCGGCGCCGATCCCATGACGTCCAATGGGTCGTTGATGACCGCACCGGACATTCCCCGGCGATTGCGCGCGCTACGGGAGCGCGGCGGTAAGTTGGTCGTCGTCGATCCGCGTCGCTCGAAGACCGCGGAGGTCGCCGACGAGCACCATTTCGTGGTGCCCGGCACCGATGCGCATCTCTTGTTCGCGATGATCGCGACGCTGTTCGACGAAGGGCTCGCGAGCCCGGGACCGCACGTCTCGCCGCACCTGCGCGGGCTCGACGAGGTCCGTGCGCTCGCGCGCGACTTCGCTCCCGAGGTCGTCGCGCCGGTCTGCGGCATCGATGCGCGCACGATTCGCCGATTGGCCCGCGAGCTCGCGGCGGCGCCGAGCGCGGCGGTGTACGGCCGAATCGGAACGTGCACCCAGGAGCACGGAACGCTCGCGTCGTGGCTGGTGGACGTGCTCAACGTGCTCACCGGCAATCTCGATCGCCCGGGAGGCGCGATGTTCGCGAGCCCGGCTGCGTCCGCGCCGGGATCGGCGGCCGAGGGCAGAGGCCGCGGGGTCCGGTTCGGGCGGCGCAAGAGCCGCGTCCGCGGGCAACCCGAGCGTTTCGGCGAGCTGCCCGTCGTCTGCCTCGCCGAGGAGATCGAGACACCCGGCGAAGGTCGGGTTCGCGCCCTCGTGACGCTCGCCGGCAATCCCGTGCTGTCGAATCCCGATTCTGCCCGCTTGGACCGTGCAATCGCCTCGCTCGATTTCGTGGTCAGCGTCGACATCTATCGCAACGAGACGACATGCCACGCCAACGTGCTGCTGCCCGCGGAGCCGGAGCTTGCGCGCGGGCACTACGACATCGCCCTGTACTCCTTGGCGATTCGCAACGTCGCGAACTACTCACCGCCTCTCGCGACGCTCGGGCCGGACGAGTACCCCGAGTGGCGGACGCTCTTGCGGCTCGCGGCCATCGTGGCGGGCCAAGGTGCGGGCGCGAACGTGGACGTGCTCGACGACTTCGTCGTCGCCACGCTCGTGCAGAAGGCGGTGTCCCGGACCGGCTCGAACGTGGAAGGGCGCGACTCTGCGGAGCTGCTGCAGGCGTTGGCGTCGCGTCGCGGCCCCGAGCGCGTCCTCGATCTGCTGCTGCGAACGGGCCCCCACGGCGATGCATTCGGCGCCGTTCCGGACGGTCTCTCGCTCGACGTCTTGCTCGCGCACCCGCACGGGATCGATCTCGGGCCGCTCGAGCCGCGGCTCCCCGCGCTGCTGCGCACACCGAGCGGCGCAATCGAGCTCGCCCCGGAGGCGATCGTGGCCGACGTCGAGCGCCTGCGCGCGTCGCTCGGCCGGCGTCGCGACGGTCTCGTGCTGGTCGGACGGCGCGCGCTGCGATCGAACAACTCCTGGATGCACAATCTCCCGTTCCTCGTCAGCGGCAGATCACGCTGCACCGTCCACGTGAGCACGCTCGACGCAGCCCGCTTGGGCATCGGCGACGGCCAATCCGTGCGCGTCCGCTCGCGCACCGGCGAGGTCGTCTTGAACGCGGAGGTGACCGACGCCGTCATGCCCGGCGTCGTCAGCATCCCGCACGGCTGGGGTCACGACGCGCCAGGCGCTGCGCTGCGCGTGGCCGCCGAGCACGCAGGCGTCAACAGCAATCTGCTCGCCGACACGGAGCTCTTCGACCCCTTGTCGGGCAACGCCGTGCTCAACGGCATTCCCGTGGAAGTCACTCCGCTGGGCGCGCGAAACGCATAAGCTCGGCGGCAACCCCGTGCCCTCCATCGCCGACGTCCTCGATTCCCTCGTCTTGCGCGGTGCGCTCGCACCCGCGGAGGCCGCGCCCGATCTGCTGATCGAGATCGCGCACGGTGCCACGCGAACGCGCGACTTCGACGCGCTCGCGGCTCGGTTGACCAGCCCGCTGCCGGCGTCGCTCGTCGACTTCTTCCACGTCAACACCGACGCGGGCGCACCGGAGCTCGCGCTCGAGATCGGCCGACGCTTCGTCGATCTCGAGCCCACGCGCACGGTCGAGATCCTGCGTTGTCGCATCCCGCGCACGTTCATCGACTGCAACCGCCGGCTCGACGCCTCGCGCGAGGACCTCGCGGCCGGCAAGGTCACGCCCGGTCTCATGCCGTGGATCACCACGGACGAGGATCGCGCGCTGCTCCGCGATTGTTACGACCGTTATGTCGCCGCAGTGCGTGCGGCCGTCGGCCGCCTGTCACCGTCGGGCGCGATGCTGCTGCTGCACAGCTACGCCCCGCGCACCGTGGACGTCCAGGTGGATCTCCAGATCGTCGAGAGCCTGCGCCGCGCCTACCAGCCCGACGTGGAGCCGACGTGGCCGCTGCGACCGGAGATCGACGTGATCGGTCGCGATCCGGAAGGTGTCTCGCACGCCCCGGCCGCCGTCGTCGAGAGCCTGCGCCGAGAGCTCGGCGCGCTCGGTATCGGCGTCGCAGACAGCGCGACCTATCCGATGCACTCGAGCACGCTCGCGTTCGAGCACGCGATGCGCATGCCCGGCCGCGCACTGTGTCTCGAGGTCCGACGCGATCTGCTCGCCGATCCGTTCGAGCCCTTCGCCGAGATGCACATCGGTGCCGAGAAAGTCGCACGCCTCGCGGGCCCCCTCGCGACTGCGCTCCGCGCGTGGTTCGACGCGTAGTGAGCAGCTGCGTGCGGTAAGGTCGCGCCGTGCGTCACATCGTCCACGTCCTCGTCGTCGTCTCGATCGTCGCTGCCGGCTCGCTCGCGAGCGGTTGCGGCGATGGGTGTCCCGAGCCGCGGTTCGAGCAGCCCGCGATCCCCGACGGTGTGCAGAGCGACGCGGACGGTGACTTCGTGGTCGTCCGATGGGCCGCCTCCGCGGGCGACGTCTTGCCCGACGATTACTACACGACCATGGAGCTGCGCGAGACCGTGGAGCCGATCCGGGCCGCCTCGGTGACGGCGCCTCGCGAGCTGCGCATCGAGCTCTCGTCGCGCCTCGACGACTACCTCGGATCGGGACGCACCGTCGAGCTGACGTTCGCCATGGACGACACGCAAGCGTGGACGGACTGCTCGCACCCGGGCATGGCGGACGTCTATTTCGCGCACCTCGTGCTGACGTTCGAGCCCGATGGATCGCTCGCGGCCAGCTTCTCCGATGTCACCGTGGCGGCGGGCGCATGTGCCGCCGCCGGAGGCGGCTCGGCGCGCGGCCCTCGAGGCGCGGCGGCGCTCGTGGCGACCCTCTGCGTCGCGTGGCTCGTGCGCGCGCGCAGGCGGCGTCGGCCCGCGCGCCGGGAATGAGCCGGTGACCGATCGCGATCCCGACGACGCGGAGGTTCCCGAGGTCGTCGAGCTGCCCATCGACGGGACGCTCGATCTGCACGCATTCTCGCCGCGCGACGTGAAGGACGTCGTGGGCGCCTACCTCGACGAGTGCCGTGCGCGCCGGATCCTCGAGGTCCGATTGGTCCACGGCAAAGGGACCGGCACGCTCCGCCGCACGGTGCACGCGATCCTCGAGCGTCGCAGCGACGTGCTGCGATTCCAGCTCGCCGAAGGCAACCGCGGCGGCTGGGGTGCCACCCTCGTGTGGCTGAGCCCCGACGGCTGACGGCGCGTCAGCGGAGCTCGGCCGGACGGGCTCCGACGCCGGGCGCCTGCTTCGAGCGGAGAATCGACGGGACGAGCGGGCGATCGTGCATCGCGGGCGGCAGCGCCCGCGGTTGCACGAGCGGGCGCGGCGGTGGCGCGCGAAACTGCGTCGCCTGCGCCGTGCCGAGCCCCGCGGGCGGTGCCGACGTCGGGCTCGGCCGCTGGTAGACGGGCGAGCCCGGCGGTCGCACGGGCCAGGAGTAGCAGCACGCGATCACCTCGCCCGAGCGGCGCCTCGCCACGGTCTCCGGGACGTCGAGCCGCGCGGTGGCGGACGGCGGCATCCCGCGCGGGTGGACCCCGCTGCCTGGACGCAGCAGGCGGAAGCACGACTCGAACGGAGGCGTGGCGGCGAGCCCGGCGGGCACCGTGCCTTCGGGCACGCAAGCCGTGAGATAGGGCGGTCCGGCGTCGCGGGCGACGACCTGCGAGCGCGCAGCCGGGATGGGCGACGCCGACGGAGGCGGATCACGCATCGGCGGGATCTGCACCTCGTCGTCGCACGCGCACGAGAGCGCGAGCCATACGACGGCCGCAGCGCTGCCGATCGCGAGCCTCACAGAGACCGAATACGCGCCGAGCCCGGGTCCCGTCAACGCACGACGTAGATGGCGGAACCCCGCGCCGGCAAGGGCACGTCGATCCCGCCGCCGCCCACGGTCACGTCCGCCGCCGCACCGAGCAGGTCGCGGAGCACGGTCCCGTCGGGCACGCCGAGCGCCGGAGGCAACCCGACGCGCACCGAGCGCTCCGTCGAGCCGCGGTTGAGCGCCACGATCGCGACGTCGCGCGCCGCGCCGCGAGCGAACACGTACCCGTCGCCGTCGGTGTGCAACGTCGTTCGCGCGCCCCGTCGGAGGCCCGGATGGGTCGCGCGTGCGGTGCCGACGGCGCGCACGTGCGCGAGCAGCGTCGCCTGCTGCGGCGAGAGCGCATCGCCGAACTGCATGTCGCGCCGATTGTCGGGATCGCCCGCACCGGGCAAGCCGACGTCGTCGCCGTAGTAGACGAGCGGCACGCCGGGCTGCGTCAGCAAGAAGCTGAACGCGAGCGCCATTCGCTGGTAGGGCAAGGCGTCGGTGGGTTGCCCCGGCGGGTCGTCGAATCCCTGCTCGCGCGAATCGCCGAAGAGCTGACCGGCGGCGCGCGACATGAATCGCTCGACGTCGTGATTGCCGAGGAACGGTGACATCACTCGAGAGGAATAGACGCTCTCGCCGGCGCGCACGGCATTGTCGAGGTCGGTGAGCGTGCCGCCGTCGTGTGCGAATGCGCCGACGATGCTCCAGAAGAGCGGGAAATCGAATTGCGCGTGCAGCGCATTGTCGCCCACGTAGCGCTGCACGAGATCGCGGCCGTCGGAGCCCGTGAACGTCTCGCCGACGAGGTAGTAACGGGTGTTGCCGGTCTCGAGCGTGTCGCGAATCCGCGTCCGGAGCGCGGTCGAAGCGACGAATTGCATGTGCTTGACGGCGTCCACGCGGAATCCGTCGACGTCGGCCTCCGTCAGCCAGAACATCGCGTCGTCGATCATCTGGTCGACGGCCTGCATGTTCGTCCAGTTGACGTCCGGCAGATAGCTCGTGAACCAGCAATCGAGCGGGCGCTCCTCCCACGGGCACATCGCCGAGCCGCAGGTGCACGAGCCGTCGCCATTGAACCATTCGGGGTGCTCGCTCACGTACGGATGATCTCGATGGACCTGGTTCTGCACGAGGTCGAGCAGGATGCGGATCCCGCGAGAATGGGCCTCGGCCGTCAATGCGCGCAGATCGTCGAGCGAGCCGAATCGCGATTCCACCGCGCGCCCGGAGCTCGGCCAATAGCCGTGATAGCCGCTGTACATCCGGCCGTCGGATCCGCCTCCCGGATTGTCGGTGTTGTCGTTGACCGGCGAGAGCCAGATGGAGCGCACGCCGAGCGCGTCGAAGTAGCCCTCGCGCATGGCCGCGAGCACGCCGGCGAGATCGCCCCCGTGGTAGTTCGTCTGCGGAAGCAGATCCGGCAGCGGCGCGTCGTTGCCCGGGTCGCCGTTGCGGAACCGGTCGGTGAAGACGAAGTAGAGCAGGCCATCGCTCCACTCGAACGGCTCGGGCTCCACCCACATGGGCACGAGCAGCGGCCGCTCCGTCGTCGTGCCCGAGGCATCGCGCGCCTCGAAGCCGAACGTGTACTTGCCGAGCGGCAGCCCGCGCACGACCACGGACAATCGCGCGCTCTCGGCGTCGAAGGACACCTCCGCGCCCGCGGGGAGCGGAGCGCGATTCATCGTGATGGTGAAACCATCCGGGTCCGCGCCGCGTCCGTCCGCGGAATCGACGTAACCGATCGCCAAGACGATGGTGCCGTCGTCCGGCGTCGCGTCCCAGGCGTCCACCCGCAAGAGCGGACGGCGGCAGTCGCCGACGTCGATTCGCGAGTTCTCGGTCCCGTCCACGTAGCGGCTGGTGGACGCGCCGGGGTCGAATCGCCAGTCGCCGTCGACCACGAGCTTGTAGCCCCACGATCCCGGGGGCACGAGCACGGAGGTCTCGTAGGTCCCGCTGAAGAAGCCGTCGCTCATCGCGTGCAGCGCCGGGTCGAACCCGCTCCATTCGCCGGCGACCGAGACGGTGGCGCCGCTGCGCCCGAGCGGGAGCGCGAACCGCGTCCTGCAATCGCGCCGGGGCAGCGAGCCGAGTGGCGTCGGCGGTGGAACGCGCGCGTCGTCGTCGAGCGCGCCGTCGGGTCGCATCACGTCGGGCAGGCCCCCATCGGGGATCTCGCCGTCAGGCCCGACGGCGCCGTCGCGCTCGACGCGCCCGTCGGGACCGCCGCCGTCCGCGGGCGCATCGTCGTCCCCGCACGCGGCGACACCGAGAAGGCCGAAGACGAGCAGCACGATGGCGCGGAGCTCCGTGCCCGGATCCATGGACGCGCGTCCCCTCTCCCCGCATCGCGGGGAGAGGCAGGGTGAGGGGCGGCTGGTCCCGAGCTTTCTGGGCCTACGTCTTCGCGCTCGCGGAACGAACGCCAAAACAAGCAATGTCCACCAACCCAGAGCGGAATCGCCACCGACGGCGCTGCACCCGCCGGCGCTCGAGCCATCGGCATCGGCCGGCGCGTCGAGCAGCGGCGACGATCCGGAGCCCGTGTCGGCGAAGCAGGCGGGGTCGGCCTCGTACCTGCCCGGCGCCGAGCGCGCCGCGAGCGCGAGAATGTACGCGCCCGCGCCGAAGCCGACCATCGGGACCGAGCCCTGGTAGCCGGCCGTGTCGCGGTGCATGAGCTCGGGGATCAGGCCGTAGTTGAGGAGCGCCTGATCGGTGATCCATCCGAGCAGCGCCTCGGCCTCCGCGGTACGACCCATGCGGTGCAGGGCCTCGGCAAACCGCAAATCGACGAAGACCCATTCTTGACGATCGTAGGCGCCGCCGTCGTCGTTGCGGAAGAATCCGTGCCCGCTCGGGACGCGCAGCTCCGCATCGAGGTCGGAGGCGATCGCCGCGGCGACCGCACCCTCGGGGCTCACGAGGCCGAGGTTGATCGCTTCGACGACGGCCGCGTCGTGCGCACCGACGCCGCTGCGGAGCTCTTCGAGGCTCTGGGCGATGCCGCCCGAGGGAGCCGCGAGGTGCTCGAGGATCGCGTCGCGGAGCGCCCGCGCTTCGGTCGTTCGACCCGCGTCGCAGAGCCCGCGGGCGCCGAAGATGGACGTGTAGGCGAATCGTTTCTCCTGTCCGTTCCAGTGGACTTCCCAGATGGACGAGTCGGCCTGGACGAGGCCGGTCTCGGGGTCGAGCAACGCGAGCAACGTGTCGGCGTTGTCGTCGAGCGCGGCGGAGCCAGCCTCGTGCGCGGCCCACGTCGAGAGGCCGAAGCCGTCGTACTCGATGTTGGGCCCGTGCTCGTTGAAGTCGGTCTCCTCGCTTCCGTCGCCGAAGTACCGCGTGATGCTCACGTGGTAATCGACGCCCACGTGCTCGCGATAGCCGTTGCTGCCCGCGCCATCGAAGAACGCGACGGCGGCGGCGGCCTCGGCGGCGTGACCCATGCGCGCGAGCGCCGCGGTCGCGTAGCTCATGTCGCGCACCCACGC
Organism: Deltaproteobacteria bacterium; assembly: GCA_020854145.1. GTDB lineage: Bacteria > Myxococcota_A > Polyangia > Polyangiales > JADZFZ01 > JADZFZ01. The sequence goes on from JADZFZ010000900.1 coordinate 8,644, forward strand.
GATCCACCAGACGCCCGGCGGCAACGCCGCGA
>JADZFZ010000901.1 GCA_020854145.1 Deltaproteobacteria bacterium
CTAGTTCTGCGAACCGGAAGTCCGTTCCGCGACGAGGACCCAAGGTTCCAGGCGTCGTTCGATCGGATCGGGCGTGGACTGGACTCCGGCCCGGCGGATCCGGCTTCGCGCCAACGCCCGGCGGAAGCTGGAAGAGATGGTTCGCGCCAGCAAGACTGGCCAGCTGATCGCGCTGCGTGCGCGGATCATTGTCCTGCTGGGCGATGGCTTCGGCCCGACGGCGGTTGCTCGCCGCGTCGGCTGCAGCCCACGGGTCGTTCGCAAGTGGCAGCGTCGGTGGCTTGAGAATCCGCGCCCGCGCGGTTTGCACGACGCCGGCCGCACGGGCCGACCTGGACGCGTTCCCGTCACGGTCCGACTCGAATTGGTGCGGCTCGCGTGCGAGCGACCAGACGATCAGAAGGCGCCATTCCGCGACGTCTGGACCTACGCCGCGCTTGCCGACGCGGTGGCAGCGAGCACCGGATTCCGGCTGAGCGTCTCCGAGGTCGGGCGCATCCTGCGGTTCGAGCTGCTGCGTCCTCATCACGTCAAGCAGTGGCTGCACAGCTCCGATCCTGACTTCACGTCGAAGGCTGAGCGGGTGAGTGACATCTACCTCAACCCTCCGAGGAATGCGGTCGTCGTGTGTGTCGACGAGAAACCGTTGCAGGCGCTCGAGCGCATCCACGACACGCACGTGGGTGACCGCGCGCGCGTGCGCTACGAGTTCGAGTACAAGCGCCACGGCACTTCCGCGTTGCTGGCTGCGTTCGACACGCGCACCGGTCACGTCGTCGGTCACGTCGTGCGCCGCCGCACCGCCGCCGCACTGCTCGCCTTCATGCGCGAGATCGCGCGAAGGCACCCCAGGCGTCCGATCTACGTGGTCTGGGACAACCTCAACATCCACTACGACGGCAAGGACAACAGGTGGACCGAGTTCAACGCCCGGCATGGTGGCCGGTTTCACTTCATCTACACGCCGAAGCACGCGTCGTGGCTGAATCAGATCGAGATCTGGTTCTCCATCCTGCAGCGCCGCATCCTGCGCTACGGCAGCTTCAAGAGTCGCGAGGAGCTCAGCGAACGAGTACTCGCGTTCATCGCGTGGTGGAACGAGGAGGACGCGCACCCGTTCCGATGGACCTGGCGCACCGATAGGGCACAAGATCCGCGTCGTCGGGAGGACGAGCTGCCGCGGGCCGCGTAGTCTTCTCCGACGCTCGCTCATGCCCAAGGTCGCCGCCGACGACCTCGACCTCGACGAAGTCGAGACGATCCTCAAGGAGCACCGCCTCAAGCACGTCCGCGTGCGCAAGCGTGGCGACTCCCTCACGTTAGTCGAGGGGCCTGCCCCCGACCCTGTCCCGATGGCGCGGCTACGCCGCATCACAAGCCAGTACTGGACGCTCGACATGCCGGCCCATACAGGCAAATGGGAGCGGGTCCCGGTACGCGACACGCTCCCCCAGCTGGTCCACTACCTCATCCGCGAGTTCGGCTGGACGCTCGCTTCCCGAGCTCCGCGCCGTCGCGCGGAACGAACTTCCGATCCGGAGAACTAGCCACCGAGAGCCTCCCGAGCCCCGAGAGGCACAGCTGGAGAATCGATGGGATACAAAGACCCTCTCGCGGACGTCCGCAAGTACCTGAAAGCCACCAAGGACAAGGCCCAGCCGCCGCCGTTGCCGCCTCCGCGTCCCGCGCACGATTGGTACGAGAGGATGTATGCCAAGCTCTTCGCGGGGAAAGCCAATCTCTACAACACGATGACCGCGAGCAACTTCGAGGTGCAGGCGACCGGCCTGCTCGCGCTGCTCCTCGGGCTGACCCGCGAGCTCAAGCTCCAGCCCACCGTCGGCGGCGACTCCGACGCCACCAACGCCGAGGGTTGGCCCGAGTGGTTCAACGAGATGCAGGGCCACCTCTTCATCCATCCGACCTGGACGTGGCTCCACGAGGAGTGCCATCGGCTCCTCTACATGTATGCCTGCTGGCACCTCGCATCCGGGGAGCAGGACAAGGCTACCTTCAAGCCAGCTCCTTCTCCACCGCCTCCACCCAAAGAGCAGAAGCCGAGCGGCAAGCAGGAAGCCATCGTCGCGCAGGTGAGGGACTCCGTGCAAGGAGGCGATGCCGCCGAGCCGCCGACCCAGGGTTACGCGGATCACCACGAAGAGGCCGAATCGACCAGCGCTCCCGCCGCGACCGATGGAGCCGACCCGCCGGCCGACGCACCGCCGCGATCCTGGACGACGATCCCGTTGATCGTCGCCGCAGCCGAGGACGAGGGACCGGGAGGTGCCGCAGAGCGGTACAAGCCCAGAGACGGAACCCCACTCACGGTCAAGGCCGATGACAAGCCGCGACTACCCCTCAACATCGAGTACATGTTCCGGTACGTGGGGAAGTCGGCCGTCAACGCGAAGTCCATGGCCACCTTCCTGTATCGCGAGAAGGCGCTCAACACCGACGTGACCCGGATCGAGGAGCTCGGGTTCGGCGTCGGCAACTGGTGTGGCCCCGCGTCCAACGTTCCTCTCAAGAAAGTGCTCGAGCGCCACTACCTCTATCTCGTCGGGCTCGACGCGCTGGTCGACAACAAGTGGGGAGAGGCCGCGAGGATGACCTATCACTACCATCCTCCCGCGAAGGTGGAGCAGCACCTCAAGATGCCCAAAGCGGTCGCCAACCGAGACCCCGTCACCGGCCAGTACACCAAGATGGAGGACCTCGAGGTGGAGCGCGGCGACATCATCTGGATGATCAACAAGGTGGGTCCCGTCAGCGGGCACGTCTCCACGATCATCCAGTCCATCGACGCCTCGGGCGACAAGAAGAAGATGCCCGCGATGGTCACTTGGGTATGCGGCAACGGCGGCGGCGCGCCGCGAGGGACCGTTCGCGTGCAGACGGTCTGGCGCGTCGCGTGCCCGAACCCCAACTACGACTACGACGAGATCAGCAAGCTCGGCAACCAGCGCGACACCAAGCGAGACGCCTACAACCAGGCGACCAGCGACCCGAAGGAGAAGATCGTCGGCAAAGGCGACGCGCTCGGCTCTTCCTCGGTGCCCAAGGCCGTCGCGGACAAAGAGCAAGTCCAGGGCGTCGTCGCCGCCGACGATCGCCTCAAGAAGGAAGCCGAGAAGGCAGGCTCGATTCGCCCCGACGTCGCAGGCACGCACTGGCAGGTCGTCCTCTTCAAGACCAGCCGATTCGGCTTCGTGAAGCTGGCGGACGAGTACGGCAGGCTGACGGGCGACTGGCTCGGGAAGCGGCGCGCGACCGACGGCAAGATCACCGAGAGTCCACCCAGCGACGACGAGAAGAAGCTCCTCGACGAGAAGAACGACGAGCTGCGCCCCAGGTTGCTGATGTGGACTCCGCCCGGCTGCAACCGACAGGCGATCCTCATCAAGGCGAAGTCCGAGATCGACGCGAAGAACCCCGAGCTCGTCAAGCTCCTACCGAAGAAGAAGGGTTGACCCGAGATGGCAATCACCCTCGATCCTCTCGACGTCGTCCTCGACGAAGGCGCAGCGCAGCTCCCGCCCGCCGATGGAAGCATCGAGCTCCATGGCCTGCCTGCCGTCGATTGCCTGCTCGTGCGCGCGCGACATCGCGCCGAGCTCGGCCGCCTCGACGACGGGGAGATCCTGGTCGCGATCCGAGAGTCGCTCGTGGACTTCGCGGCCCTTCTCGGCACGCGGATCACGCTCCACGTCAGGCGAGCGGAGCTGCACCGCGTCATCCACGGAATCGTCGTGCGCGTGGAGGACATGGGGACTCGGATGGACGGCGAGACAGGTGTTCTCCAGACAGTGGTCCGGCTGCAGGTCGCACCCGAGCTGTGGCTGCTCTCCCGCCGGAAGTGCTCTCGGGTGTTCCACCATGCGACGACGCTGGCGGTCGTGCGCGACGTCCTCGTGGACGCCGGGCTCTACCAGTCCGGCAACTTGGACGTACGCGTGGGGGACCTCGATGGGGCCGCCATCCGGCCTCGAGAGCACTGCGTGCAATACCAGGAGACCGATCTCGACTTCGTCATGCGGCTCCTCGAGGAGGAGGGCCTCACGATGCTCTTCCGGCACGATGCCTCCGCGCGGGCCGAGACGCTCTGCATCGTCGATGGCGCGAGGCCGCTCGACGAGGCGTATCGCCGGCTCGACAACGGCGATGCGCGCGACGAGGTGGACCTCGTGTCGGACGCCCACCACCAGTCTCTCCATCGCACGCAGTCCTTCGTCGCGCTGGGCGCAATCTGCCAGGTTCGCCCGAAGGCCCTGACGCTCTACGACTATGATCTCTCCAACAGCCGTGCTCGAGTCGCAGCGCTGGTGACGCAGTCGGGCGACGGTCCCGACGTCCCGTCCGCGCTCGACGTCTACGAGCATCCCGGCAGATACGTCTTCGATCCGCTCGACCGCCCGGAGCCGGAGCCTTCGGCGACTGCACACCTCGCCTACCCGGAGGCGCCGCGCAGCCGCGAGGCAGGCTCCCGAAGGCGAGTGGACGTGCGGTTCGGCGAGCTGCGGGCGGACCGTCGCGTCTGCGCCGGGCGCGGCAACGTGATGGGGCTCGATCCGGGGACGCTCTTTCGCCTGCGCAATCATCCGACGGCCGAGTACGACCGCGAGCACCTCGTCACGTCGGTGGTCCACGAGATCTGGGCTCCCGAGCACCCGCTCAACGCGGGTCTCGACGACGCCCGCAGAGCTCACGGCTACGCCAACGAGATCACGGCCATCGCCTCCGACGTCGTCTTCCGCCCCTCCCGCACGACCCCGAAGCCGGTGATCGCTGGCATCCAGACGGGCATCGTCGTCGGAGACCCCGGGTGCGAGCTCCAGACCGACTACTACGGTCGCATCAAGGTCCAGCTCCAGTGGGACCGATTGCACTTCGCCGACCTCAACGCGGACATACCCCTGGGTGCCAACCCGATGCCGGATGCCGATCCACGCCACCTCTGTTGGGTGCGCGTGGCGCAGACCTGGGCGGGCGCCGGCTGGGGCGCGATGTTCGTCCCGCGCGTCGGCATGGAGGTCGTCGTCGCGTTCCTCGACGGGGATCCCGACCGCCCTCTCGTCGTGGGCTGCGTGTACAACGATGCCAACCCGCCTCCCTACCCGCTTCCCGCGAACGCCACGCGCTCGACGATCCGGACGCGCAGCACACCCACAGGCAAGGGCGAAGACCGCTACAACGAGCTCCGCTTCGAGGACTCCACCCACAACGAGGAGATCCACCTGCGTGCACAGCGCGACCTCGACGAATGGGTCGGCCGCCACCGGACCACCCACGTGGCAGAGAACGTCACGCGTCGAGTCGGCGGTGACGAGGAGGTCGGCATCAAGGGCAATCAACAGATCGGCGTCGCGCAGTTCCGCTCCGTCAACGTGGGGATGGACCACCACGAGCACGTCCAGGGGCACCGCACCCTCGTGGTGGAGAAGACCGAGACGCAGCTCGTCGTCGGCAAGAGCGAGCGCACCCGCGGTCAGGACGTGCTCACCGTGATGGGCGACCGCGTGACGACCATCTTCGGCTCGGACGTGGTCATGAGCTGCGGCCCGACGCAGACCGTGATCGCGCCCAACGATCCGGCGGTTGGAGACGAGGGCAGAGACGAGAAGCGCGAGGTCGAGCACCTCGAGCAGCGCACCGTGCGCGGATCACGCAAGCAGCGGATCGACGAGACCGACGATTACTTCGCGCACACGGCCGTCTCGATGATCGAAGACAGCGAGAAGCGGACGATCGGAAAGAGCTACCGCGTCAATGCGGGAGAAGAGGCCAACCTGCTCGTCACCGGGATCGAGGATCCCGACGACGACAGCGCCGGCTACTACGTGGATCGCAAGGCCGTGCGCATCGGCAGCCGTGCGAAGTCCGTCGAAGAGGTGATGATGTTCCGCGGTCGCGACCTGCTGCACATCGGGCCGGAGCAGATCACGGCCCAAGCGGACGACAAGCCCTTCGAGATCCGGATCGGGAAGACCGGATGCACCATCAAGCTCTCCGGAGACGGCAAGCAGATCGAAGTCGTGGCGCTCGAGGAGATCGTGCTCCGGACCGACAAGCACAAGTCGAGCATCACCATCGCGAAAGACATCTCCCTCGATGCTGGCGCGGGCGAGATCGTGTTGGCTGCGACGAAGGTCCGTAGCGATTGACGTCCTCGAAGGAGACGCGGTCGGAGACGTTCGCGCCTGGGTCGCACGCGGATCGATGCGCGGGTGCCGTGCTCGGAGGAGCCATCGGCGACGCGATGGGTCATCCGACCGAGTTCATGTCGATGAGCGCCATCGTCGCCTCCTACGGCCCTGCGGGCGTCACGGGCTTCGAGCTCTGGTGGGAACGCGACGGCCGGAGGTTCGCGCCCTACACGGACGACACGCAGATGGCCGAGATCGTCCTGCGTGCGCTGCTCGACGCGCGCGAGACGGGCGACGACCTCGACGCCACGATGCGACGGATGGCCGAAGGTTTCGTCGCGTGGTCCGAACGCCCGCAAGGCGGGCACAGGGCGCCGGGCAACGCGTGCCTGTCGGGCTGTCGCGCGCTCGCGGCGGGCGCGCCCTGGGCCGAGGCAGGCGGGGAGACGGCCGGCGGGTGCGGCTCCGTCATGCGCGCGTATCCCTTCGGGCTCGTCTTCGGCGACGATCCGGAGCGTGCCGAGCTCTGGGCCGCCGAGCACAGCAAGCTGACGCATCGCGATCCCATCGCGCTCGCCGCGAGCTCCGCGATGGCCGTCGGCATCGCACGTACGCTGCGCGACGAGCCCGTCGAGGACGTGCTCGACGCGATGGTCACGGCAGCCGGCCGACGGTGCTCTCGAACCGCCGCGATGATGGCGCAGGCCATCGCCGAGGCGCGGGGCGCGACGTCGCCCGACGTGACCCTCGATCGTCTACGGGGTTGGGCCGCGCACGAAGCCATCGCGGCCGCGGTCTACGTGGTCGCGCGACATCCGACCGACGCGTGCGCGGCGATCCTCGAGGGCGCCAACACGCCCGGCGACAGCGACAGCATCGCGACGCTGGCAGGCGCGCTGGTCGGAGCGCGCATCGGGCTCTCGGGCTTGCCGTTCGACTGGGTTCGCGACGTCGAGCGGAGCGACGAGCTGCTCGCGCTTGCCGCGCGCATCTGACCCTCGCCGACCCCGACTCACCAGCCGCGCACTGGGCGCAGGCATCTGCGTGGACGGCGATCTAACGTGCTCGGCGCCGGCGGCGAGCCCTGCCTGCGAGGACGACGACGGCCACCAGCGCCGCGAGCGCGATCCGAGTGGACCGCGGAGCCCCCCGGTGCGCGCCGACGATGCCGCACGACGCGCAGCCCGCGCGCGGCGCGGTCGCGTCCGAGATGACGTCCTCGACGCGGAGCCGCTCGTCGATGGTCTGCATCGACTCGGGCGGCTCGCACGCGGACACCGACAACGTCGATAGCTCCGAGCCGAGGAAGAGGTAGCGGCTGCCGACCTCGAGCGGCGAGGTTCCGCACGCCGATTGTCGGCGGTCGCGCGCCGAGACGGTCACCTCGCGCGGCAGGTCGTAGCCCGCGTGCACGCGCACCACGCGCACGCGATGGATCCAGCTGGCGCCATCGCGCCGCACGTCGGTGACGGTCCCTTCGAGCACGATGAGCGACCGCTGGATCCGGTCGGCGAGGTCGGGCACGTCGTCGGCGCACTCGCACTCCTGCGCTCGCGCGACCGAAGCGACGACCGTGCCCAG
>JADZFZ010000902.1 GCA_020854145.1 Deltaproteobacteria bacterium
AAGGACGGCAGCTACAAGGCGAACCCGCTGGGGATCCCGCTCGCAGGCTGTCCGCTCGACGAGAAGATCTCGGAGATGCACCTCCTGCGAAAGCAGGGCGATTCGATTGGCGCATTGGCGCTCGTGGCCATCGACAATCCGCTCTTGCCGGGCACCGGTCACCGCATCTGCAACGACTGCATGAAGGCCTGCATCTTCCAGAAGCAGGAGCCGGTGAACATCCCGCAGATCGAGACGGGCGTTTTGACCGACGTGCTCGATCTGCCGTGGGGCGTCGAGATCTTCGGCCTGCTCACGCGCTGGAACCCGCTCAACGTGCGGCGGCCCTACCCGTTGCCCTATCACGGCAAGAACGTGCTCGTGGTCGGCCTCGGCCCGGCCGGATACACCCTCGCGCATCACCTGCTGCAGGAGGGGTTCGGCGTCGTCGGCATCGACGGCCTGAAGATCGAGCCGCTGCCCGACGCGATGGTGAACGAGCCGATTCGCAGCTTCCGCGGCGTCTACGACCGTCTGGACGAACGGACGATGTACGGCTTCGGCGGCGTCAGCGAGTACGGCATCACGGTTCGCTGGGACAAGAACTTCCTCACGCTCCTCTACGCGACGCTCGCGCGACGGGACAAGCTGCGCATGCTCGGCGGCGTTCGCTTCGGCGGCACGATCACGCTCGACGACGCCTGGAAGCTCGGCTTCCACCACGTCGCCATCGCGGCGGGCGCGGGCAAGCCGACCATCATCGACATCGAGAACAACCTGCTTCGCGGCATCCGCAAGGCGAGCGACTTCCTGATGGCGCTCCAGCTCACGGGTGCCTACAAGCGCTCGACGCTGGCGAACCTGCAGGTGCGATTGCCGGCAGTCGTCATCGGCGGCGGATTGACCGCCATCGACACCGCGACCGAGCTGCGCGCCTATTACGTGGTGCAATGCGAGAAGATGCTCGCGCAATGGGAGCTCGTCTCCCAGGGCAACCCCGAGCCCGATCTGCTCCGCCGATTCGACGCGGAGGAACGTGGAATCCTCGAGGAGCTCCTCGCACACGGACGCGCCATCCGCGCCGAGCGCGAACGAGCCAGCGCCGAGAGCCGCCAGCCCGATTTCGACGCGATGCTCGAATCGTGGGGCGGCGTGACCATCGCCTATCGCAAGCGAATGCAGGATTCGCCCGCGTACCGATTGAATCACGAAGAGGTCGTCAAATGCCTCGAGGAGGGCGTGCGATTCGCGGAGAATCTGTCGCCCATCGCGGCATTGCCCGACGACAACGGCGCGCTCCGCGCGATGACCTTCAAGCGCTCGGACGGAAGCGTCATCGAGCTGCCGGTCCGGACCCTCTGCGTCGCGGCCGGCACGTCGCCCAACACGACCTACGAGCGCGAGCACCGCGGCACCTTCTCGATCGACCGCAAGGGCTTCTTCGACGCCCACCGCGCCGTCGTCGGCGAGGACGGCGGCGTCCGTCTCGAGAAGGGGCCCGGCTTCTTCACGAGCTACATCGACGACGCGGGCCACACCGTCAGCTTCTACGGCGACAATCACCCGCGTTACGCGGGCAGCGTGGTCAAGGCGATGGCCTCCGCGAAGGACGGTCACCACGAGGTCGCGCGGCTCTTCGCGCGCGACATCGCGCACGCCGCGGCGACGCCCGATCGGCAGCCCGAGCGCGAGCGCGCATGGACGGCCGTCGCCGCCGCGGTCGAAGGCGACACGGCCGCGACGGTCGTCCGAGTGAACCGGCTCACGCCCACCATCGTCGAGGTCGTCGTCCGCGCGCCGAACCAGGCGCGGAAGTTCCACCCCGGACAGTTCTATCGGTTGCAGAACTTCGAGACGCGCGCGCCGCGTGTCGGCGGCACGACGCTGCTCATGGAGGGCATCGCGCTCACGGGCGCCTGGGTCAGCCCCTCCGAGGGGCTGCTCTCGATGATCGTGCTCGAGATGGGCGTCAGCTCGCGCCTGTGCGCCGCGCTGCGACCCGGCGAGCAGGTGATCGTGATGGGCCCGACCGGAGCTCCGACCGAGATCGGGCACGGCGAGACCGTCGTGCTCGCAGGCGGCGGGCTGGGCAACGCCGTGCTCTTCTCCATCGCGAAGGCGCTGCGCGAGAGCGGCTCGAAGGTCCTCTACTTCGCCGGGTACCGGAACCCGCGCGACGTCTTCAAGCGCGACGAGATCGAGGCTGCCACCGACCAGGTGATCTGGGCCTCCGACGTCGGACCCGCGATCGAGCCGCGTCGCCCGCAGGATCGCGCCTTCGTGGGCAACATCGTCGCCGCGATGGTCGCGTACGCGACGGGTGAGCTGGGCGAGCGCGTGGCGGACCTCTCGACCGTCGACCGCATCATCGCCATCGGATCCGACCGCATGATGGCCGCCGTCGCGAAGGCGCGACACGGGGTGCTCCGCGAGCACCTCAAGCGCGAGCACATCGCCATCGGCAGCATCAACTCGCCGATGCAGTGCATGATGAAAGAGGTCTGCGCGCAGTGCCTGCAGCGCCACGTCGATCCCGAGACCGGCAAGCCGAAGTCGATCGTGTTCAGCTGCTTCAACCAGGACCAGAAGCTCGACGAGGTCGACTGGCGCAACCTGAACGACCGGCTGCGCCAGAACACGGTGCAAGAGAAGCTGGCCAACGCCGTGCTCGATCGCCTGCTCGCCCAGCAGCCCGACATCATCCGCGTCTGAATCGCGCCGCCGGGGGGCGAGCCAACGCCCCCGTCACCGACACGGTCGCGGTAGAGTCGCCGCCATGAAGACCTATCGCGTGGTCGAGCTGCTCGGTGACGGGATCTCCGCGGAGCTCTGCGAGAGCGTGCACCGCATGGCCGAGTCGGTGCCCTGCAAGATCGAGTTCCTCGCCGTCGACCTCTCCCTCGAGGGCCGCGCGCGCGCGGGCGGCGCCGTGTACGACCAGGCCGTCCACGCGATGCGCAGCACCGGCGTCGGTCTGAAGTACCCGACGGTCACGAGTGACGAGAGCCCCAATCAGATCATCCGCGATCGGTGCGACTTCGCCGTCATCCACCGGCCCGTGATGACGCTCCCCGGCATCCAGACGAACTTCACCAAGAACCTCGACATCGACGTCGTGCGCGTGGCGACGGGCGGCACCTACGACGATCAGGGACGTCGCATCGGCTCGGACACGGCCGTCGCGCTTCGCGTCATCGAGCGGCAGCCGTGTCGTCACGCCGCGAAGTTCGCGTTCAAGCTCGCGATGATCCGCGGCACGGGCGTCGTCTCCACGAGCAAGTACACGATCCAGAAGGCGGCCGACGGCCTCTTCGAGGAAGCGTGCGAGCTGGTGAGCCGCGATTACCCGGGGATCCCGTATCGCCGCGAGCTCTTCGACGCGCTGCTCGCGAGCGTCATCATGCGGCCCGAGCGTTACGGCGTGATCGTCTGCCCGAACGAGTACGGCGACTTCCTCTCGGACATGGCGTGCGGCCTCATCGGCTCGATCGGCCTCGGCGACAGCGCGAGCTTCGCGTTCGACGAGCAAGGTGCCGTCACGCTGGCGCTCTTCGATCCGGCGGGCGGCACGGCGCCCGACATCGCCGGCAAGGGCGTCTGCAACCCGACCGCCGCGCTGCTCGCCTTCGCGTCGCTCCTGCGCCACGTCGGCGAGATCAAGGCCGGCGAGGCGCTGCGGAAAGAGATTCGCGGCGCGATCGCGGACGGCCAGCGCACCCGCGACATCGGCGGCACGATGAACACGCGCGAGTTCACCGACGCCGTGGCCGAGCGACTCCGCAAGGCCATGAGCTGATCAACCGGCGTCGACTCGTCCCGCGATCGAGAACAAGCGTGTCGCGGGGGCGCCGTCGACGAGCAGGCGGACGCCCTGCTCCTCGAATCGATAGCGCTCGACGGTCGCGCCGCGCACGAGGCCCGACGCGATCACGTCGCCGTCTTTCGCGATTCCCAACGCTGCACGCGCGATCGGCGCTGCGCGATCGGGCGCGCCCGTGTGGACGGCGGCACGGCCTCCGGCTGCGGCGACGGCGAGCGCGTGCTCGACCGCCGATGGGATGTCGGCGAAGGCCGCGACGGCGACGTCGGAGTGCCGGCTCGCATCGGTCGTCGCCACCACCGCCGGGTGCGCGATCGGGCCGAGCTTGGAGCCCTGGCACGCGCTCGCGTGCGCGTGCAGCTCGTCCAGGAATCGTTCCCAATCGCCGAGCATGGGCATGTGGTCGCACCCTTCGAGCTCGACGAACCGCGCCCCCGGGATCCGCTCTGCGATGATCCTCCCGGCCTCGACGTCCACGGCCGGATCGCCGGGGCGGTGCATCACCAGGCACGGCACACGCACCAGCCGCAGCGCGCTTCGCACGTCGAGGTGCTCGGTCGCGGCGAGATGCGCTGCTGCCGTGCCGGGGCTCGCGGCTCCACGCTCCCACCGCGCCCACCATCGCAGCTTCTCCGGGTCGTCCGCGACCGAGGCGCCGAACAGACGGAGCGAGCCGCCGGTGCCCCACGTCGTCCGCACCGACTCGGCGAGCACCGAGAGGATCTCGTTGCCGCCGAACCGTGCCGTGCTCGCATAGACGACGGCACCCGCGATCCGCTCCGGATAGGTGGCGGCGTACTGGATCACGATGGCCCCGCCCTCCGAGACGCCGAGCAGCACGGGCCGCTCGTCTCCGGCGCGTTCCACCATCCCGATCACGTCGTCGACGCGATCCTCGAGCCCGAAGCGCGGGTCGGCCGCGACACGATCCGAGAGGCCGGTGCCACGCTTGTCGAACATCACGACGCGATTGCGCTCCGCCATGCGCGTCAGGAATCGCCGGCAGTCGTCGTCCTCCCAGAGGCCTTCGATGTTCGAGATGAACCCCGGGACCACCACGACCGCGGGGCCGTGGCCGAGCTCCTGCCATGCGAGGTGCACGGCACCCACGCGCGCGTACTGCACCGGAGGCGGCGCGAGAAGCCGCCGGCTCTCGGGCGCTACCCCGCGTGCGGCCGCTTCGAGCGCTACCATGGCCGCGGCCGCCGACGCGAACCGATCGGCGGGATCCTTGGCGAGGCAACGCTCCACCAGACACGCCAGCGCCGTGGTCACGGCGTCGTGGGTCTCGAGCGCGGGCGGCTCGGTCTGCAGGATTCGATGCCAGACCTGGAACGAGGTCGCTCCGTCGAACGCACGACGCGCCGAGAGCATCTCGTAGAGCACGGCGCCGAACGCGAACAGGTCCGTGCGCGCATCGACGGCGTCGCCACGCACCTGCTCGGGCGCCATGTAGCTGCACGTCCCGAGCATCGCCCCGGTGCGCGTGTCGACGGACCCACGGTCGGCGACCGCACCGTCGACGCGATCGTGGGTCAGCTTGGCCAACCCGAAGTCGAGCAGCTTGATCTGGCCATCCCTCGTCGCGAACAAGTTCTCGGGCTTGAGATCGCGATGGACGACGCCCCGCTGGTGGACCGCGCCGAGCGCAGCGAGCACCCCGAGCCCGACGCGAACCACCTCCTCGGCCGGCAGCGGACCTCGTCCGACGCGATCACGCAGCGTCTCGCCGTCGAGGAGCTCGAGCGCGAGGAACGGGCCGTCCTGGTCGCTCCCGACATCGTGGATCGCCACGACGTTGGGGTGACTGATGGCCGCGAGCGCGCGCGCCTCGCGGAGGAAACGCGCCACGCGCTCGGAGTCGAGCGCGCCCTTCAGGCGCTTCAGCGCGACGAATCGATCGAGCCGGGAGTCGCGCGCGCGATAGACGCTGCCCATGCCTCCGTCGCCGATGTGCTCGACCACCACGTAGCGATCCACGCGTGCACCGGGCGCGAGACGCTGCGGCTTCGCGAGCTCCAGGTCCGGCGCGCGCGCGAGCTCGCGGACGAAGGGCTCGAGCGTCGAGTCGACGTCATCGCTCTTCGACGAGGCCATCCCGCATCGCGGCGGCGCGGAGCCGCTCCTTGATCCGCTCGAAGCGCTTGCGCAGAAGCGCGGACGTCTTGGCCACGTCCCCGTCGCCCATCACCACCGCCACGTCGTTCCACGAGAGGCCACGATCGACGCGGAGCGTGAGCAACGATTGATCCTCGATCGACAGCTCCTCGCGAATGCGTGCGAGCCAGTCTTTCGCATCGGTGCGCAGGTGCTGCGCAGTCGCCGAGCGGGCCGGTTGCGCGATTCCCGACACGTCCTCCGTGCGCAGCGGTGCGGCGCGCCGACGACCAGGCGACCGCCGGAAGTGCATCGCCGTGCGCCATGCGATGCGATACGCCCACGTCTTGACGGTGCTCTCCCCGCGGAAGCCGCCGACGTTCTTCAGGACCTGCTCACACACGTCGGCGAAGACCTCGCCCGCGTCATCTTCCGACCGCAGCACCGCGCAGAGGTATCCCCGCAGCGCCGGCCCGAGCTCCTGCGCGATGGCCTCCGCGGCCCCTCGATCGTCACCGGCCGCCAAGCACCTCGCCACGCGCGCGTCGACGTCCGGCGACTCTCCTCGAGCCACGGAGCCCCCTTCGCCTCCAGGCGGAGCTGGAGCGCCTCCACGCCTCGGCGAGTCCGGGCTCACCGCTGCATGGTGTCACATCTCGATCGGGCCTCCACAGAGGGTTTGGAGGCTCGATGATCACCGACACCCAGTTCGATTACGTCCTCGTCGGCGGAGGCACCGCTGGTTGCGTGCTCGCCAACCGGCTGAGCGCAGACCCGAGCGTCAACGTGCTCGTTCTCGAAGAGGGAGGGGACGACCGGGCGTTCGAGGTTCGCGTCCCGGCCGCGTTCTCGAAGCTCTTCCAGACCGCGCGCGACTGGGCCTACGACACGGTCGAGCAACCGGCGCTCGGTGGACGCCGACTCTTCTGGCCGCGGGGAAAGATGCTGGGCGGCTGCTCGTCGATGAACGCGCAGCTCTGGGTGCGTGGGCACCGCGCCGACTACGACGCCTGGGAGGAAGCGGGCGGCCGCCCGTGGGGCTGGGACGCGGCGCTCGAGGCCTACCACCGCGCGGAACGTCGGGACGGCGACGGCAGAGGTCTCTACGGACGCAGTGGGCCCATGTGGATCAGCGATCTCCGCGACCCGAACGTCACGACGCCGGCGTTCCTCGCCGCATGCGAGCAGGCGGGCATCCGCCGCATCGAGGACCTCAACCAGCCCGACAACGAAGGCTGCGCGCCCTTCGTCGTCACCCAGCGCGGCGGGCGCCGCTTCAGCGTCGCCAACGGCTACATCGAGCCGATCCGCGGTCGACCGAACCTCCGCGTCGAGCTCGGTGCGAGGACGCGGCGCGTGCTCTTCGAGGGACGACGCGCCGTCGGCGTCGAGCTCGTCGATCGCGGGGGTCGCGTCCTACGCGTGCACGCGCGCCGCGAGGTCGTCCTCTGCGGAGGCGCGATCGGAACCCCGCAGCTCTTGATGGTCTCGGGAGTCGGTCCCGCCGAGCACTTGCGCGAGCACGGCATCGCGGTCGTGGCCGACGCACCCGAGGTCGGCTCCGGATTACAGGACCACCTCGCGATCGCCGTGATCCACGCGTGCCCCGAGCCCGTCACGCTCACGCGCGCGGAATCCCCGATGAGCCTGCTTCGTTACCTGATCGCGGGACGCGGGATGCTGACTTCGAGCGTCGCCGAAGCGGCGGCGTTCGTTCGCTCGCGTCCCGATCTCGCGGCACCCGACATCGAGCTCGTCTGGGCCCCCGTGCCGTTCGTCGACCACGGACGCGCCAAGCCCACCGGTCACGGCGTGACGCTCGGCGTGGTCCTGCTGCAGCCGAAGAGCCGCGGCACGATTCGCCTCTCGGGCGCGGACCCTTTGCGCCCGCCGCGGATCGATCCCGGATACCTCTCCGACCCCCAGGGCACCGATCTCGCGGCGATGGTCGCTGGCGTCCGTAGGGCTCGCGAGATCCTAGGTCAGCGTGCGCTCGCCCGTTACGTCGGCGCGCCGATGGAGCCGCATGCGGCACCGACACGCGACGACGCCGTCGCCGCGTTCGTGCGCGCCAAGTGCGAGACGCTCTATCACCCCGTGGGCACGTGCCGCATGGGGACCGACCCTCGCTCGGTCGTGGATCCCTCGCTCCGCGTCCGCGGCGTGAC
>JADZFZ010000903.1 GCA_020854145.1 Deltaproteobacteria bacterium
CGGGCGCGATGAAGGCGATCACGTGCGGCAACTGCGGCGGCGTCGTCACCGACCTCTCGTCGATCAAGGAGATCCCCGGCCTCGGTTCGGTGGTGCGGTGCACCTTCTGCGGGGCGCTGCTCGCGCCGAGCACCGATCCACCCTTCACCCGCGCCACGAGAGCCCGCGACGTCACCATCCTCGTCGACCGCTCCGCATCGATGCGCGGATCCGTCGCGCAGGCTCGTCGTGCCGTCCGCGCGTTGCTCGACGCGCTCGCGCCCGGCGACGGCGTCCAAGTGATCGCCTTCGATCACGAGCGCGTCGCGTTCGATGGCGATGGCACCCAGCTCACGGCGCTCGCCCCGGAGGTCGTCACGCGAATCGACGCCTTCCTCGCCGACCTCACGGCGCGCGGCGGCAGCGAGCTCGAGGCAGCGCTCGAGCACGTCAAACGTCTCCCCGTCCGCGAGGGACGCACCCGCGCGGTAGTGCTGGTGACGGACGCTGCGATTGGCAACGAAGGCCGTCTGTTGCGCCGCGCTCCCGAGATCCTCGGAGTCGAGCGACGGCTCTTCGTCCTCGGCCTCGGACCCGCCGTCGATCGTCGCCTCGTCGACAAGCTCGCGCGCACGTGCGGCGGCGCGAGCGACACGTTGCTCCCGAACGAGGACGTCGAGCCGGTGCTCGCCCGATTCGCGCGGCGCGTCCGCGACGGGGGGCCCGTGCTGACGGGCGTATCCATCGCGTGGGAAGGTGCGCGCGTCACGGAGGTCTATCCCGCGGTCGTCCCCGACCTCTACGGCGGCGAGCCCATCCGCCTCGTGGGCCGCTACGACGAGGCGGGTCGCTGCAAGCTCGTGATCACGGCGGCGTCCGCAGAGGGTCGCCCATTCCGGCAAGAGCTCGAGATCGATCTGCCCGAGTCGAGCGACCAGGCGCGCGGGCTCGAGCGCCTGTGGGCCAAACGAAAGGTCGACGCGCTGCTCGATCGCGCATCGCGCGACCCGACCTCCGCGGGCCGCGTGAAACGGGAGGTCACCGAGCTCGCGCTCGCGCACGCGCTCGTGACGCCCTACACGTCGCTCGTCGCCGAGGACAGCGAGGTCGTCGCCAAGTCCCCGCCGCGCACGGTCCACGTCCCGAGCGCTTCGCCCGAGGGTGGCGCGGATGCCGCGGGGGCACCGCAGGCGCAGGCGGCGCGCGCGCGGTCCGCAGCTCGCCCGCGTCCGGAAGAGTCGATGGAGGAAGCCGAGTCGCTCGCGGACGACCTCGATCTGCTGAGCGAGCGCGAGGCGCCCGTCACGGGCGCGCCGCCGCCGCCGGCGGGTGCGCCGCCCGCGGATCTCGGAGCATCGCCGCCGCGCAGCTTCGCCGCCGCGCCAGCGCCCGTCATGGCCGCGAGCCCGCCTGCGTTCGCAGCACCGAGCCCGATGCCTCCGGCGCGTCACGCGGCGCCGGCGGTGGCGGGGCCGGCAGCGCCGCCGCCACCGATGCCGTCGACGTTCGCCGCACCGCGTGCGAAAGCGAAGGAGGGCGGAGTCCTCGGCACGCTGAAGCGCGTGTTCGGCGTCGGCGACGCCGCACGGGCGGACGAGGACGAGGCCACGACATTCGGAGTCGACGCGGGCGCCCCGTCCTCGACGTTCGACGAGCCCACTCCGCTCGCGCCACCCGGCTATGGCGGCTCCTACGATCCGGAAGCGGGACGCCCGCAGCAGCGCAAGCCGACCGTGCCCACGTTCTCCGCGGATCCGCCGGGCTCCGAGCCGTACGACCCGCGCGAGCTCGAGTGGCTCGCGAAACGTCGCCGGGGCGAGATCGACCTCGTGTTCCTCGTCGACGAGACGGGCAGCATGGGCCCCTACATCGCGCAGGTGCAGACGCGGTTGCTCGAGCTGGTGGCGGCGCTGCGTGCCTCGCCGCTCTGTCGGAGCATGCGACTCGGCCTCGTCAGCTACCGCGATCACGCACCGCAGGATCACACCTATGCGAGCAAGGTCGTGCCGCTCACCGACGACATCGATGCCATCGAGCGCGCCGTACGGGCGCTCGTCGCGAGCGGCGGCGGCGACGGGCCCGAGTCGGTGACCGACGGGCTCGTGGACATCGTGCGGCTCGATTGGCGCCCGAACGCGGCACGCGCCGTCGCGTGGTTCGGCGACGCGCCTCCCCATGGTGTCTCGCCGGCCGGAGACGCGTGGCCGCAAGGGTGCCCGTGCGGTCATCACTGGTACACGCAGGCCGAGAGCTGTCGTGAGATGGGAATCGCCGTCTACGCGGTCGGGTGTCTGCCGAACTTGCGCCACTACGCGGGCGGCGAAGACGTGTATCGCACCATCGCTTCCACGTCGCGCGGCATCTACCTGCCGCTCGCCGAGTCGGCATTGCTGGTGCCGCTCATCGCCGGAGCCGCCGTGACGGAGCTCGACCGACAGCGAATCGACGAGCACGTGGCGGACGTGGTCGCGGCGCACCGCGAAGCGCTCGGCCGAACCGACGAGGCGGAGCGGGTTCGCTGGATCACGGACGTGCTGCACACCGAGCGGGTGCGACCGCGCGAGATGGACTACCAGCCCAATCGCGGCACCGCCGCGCCCCTCCGGTTCCGCGACCTTCGGGCAGCGGACGTCGCAGGATCGCTCGATCGATTGCGCGCTGCCGGCCGCATCGCGCTCTGACGCTCACGCAGCCATCCAACGAATCGTCGGGTCGATCGGCTCGGAGCGTCGTGCGCGGCGGGTCGCGCGGCAATCGGGCGCGCCGGACGGAATGGTCGACCTCGTCTGGAAAGCCTGTGATCTCGGGGGCTTCGTGGGGTAGATCCTGTCCCCATGCGATTCATCGGGAAGACGGGGGTGAAGGTCTCGCGAATCGGGCTCGGGACGATGACGTTCGGGGGCGACGCGGACGAGGCGACGTCGCGGGCAATCTTCGAGCGAGCGCGCGAGGCGGGGGTGAATCACTTCGACACGGCGGACGTGTACAACCGCGGTCGCTCCGAGGAGCTGCTCGGCAGCTTCGTCGCCGGCTGTCGCGACGAGGTCGTGATCGCGACGAAGGCGTATTTCGCGACGGGCAACGACCCGAACGCTCGCGGGGGCTCCCGCTATCACCTCGTGCGCGCGGTCGAGTCGAGCCTGCGCCGTCTGCGGACCGATCGGATCGACCTCTTCTATCTGCACCGCTGGGACGACGCGACGCACCTCGAGGAGACGCTGCGTGCGGTCGAGCACCTCGTCTCGCGTGGAATGATCCTGTACCCGGCCGTCAGCAACTTCTCCGCGTGGCAGACCGCGAAGGCGCTCGGCGTTCAATCGCGGCTCGGCTTCTCGCCGCTCGTGGCGATCCAGCCGATGTACAACCTCGTCAAGCGCCAGGCCGAGGTCGAGATCTTTCCGATGACGGTCAGCGAGGGTCTCGCGGCGTTTCCGTACAGCCCCCTCGGCGGCGGATTGTTGTCCGGCAAATACGGAGTCGGCAATCGCCCGGAATCGGGGCGATTGTCGGCCTGGGAGATCTACCGGGTGCGTTACGGCGAATCGTTCAATTACGAGGTCGCCGACCGATTCCGTCAGCTCGCCGCCGAGGCTGGTCTCGCGCCGGCGACGCTCGCGCTCGCTTGGGTGATGTCGAGCCCCGCAGTCACCGCGCCGCTCGTCGGCGTGCGCAACGTGCAGCAGCTCGAGCCGCTGCTCGCGGCCATGGAGCTGCATCTCGACCCTGCTCTGCGCGCGCGAGTCTCCGCGCTCGTTCCCGACCCGCCACCCGCGACCGACCGCAACGAAGAGGGCCGCGTGCACACGCTCGGACAGCGGTGACCGCTCGGCCTCGTCAGTGAGCGACGTCGCCGTCGGGGATTGACGTGCGGCACCCGAGCACCCTAGGGAGGCCTCTCCAACCAGGGGAGCGAACATGACCGAGACGACGCAGACGCACGGAATCCCGACCATCCTGTCGAAGGCGCCCGATTTCACGGCGACGAGCACGCTCGGGCCGATCAAGCTGTCCGACTACAAGGGCAAGTGGGTCGTGCTCTTCTCGCACCCCGCCGACTTCACCCCGGTTTGCACGACCGAGCTCGCCGCCTTCGCGCGTCGCTCGGAGGACTTCAAGAAGCGCGACGCGCAGCTGATCGGGCTGTCCATCGATTCGATCTACTCGCACCTCGAGTGGGTCAATCAGATGGAGAAGATGTTCGACGTGAAGGTCGACTACCCGCTGATCGCCGACCTCGACATGAAGGTGGCGCAGCTCTACGGGATGGTCCACGCCGGCGCGAGCGAGACCGCCACCGTGCGCGCGGTGTTCTTCATCGATCCGGAGCAGATGATCCGCGCGATGATCTACTACCCGCTCACGAACGGCCGCTCGGTCGACGAGATCATGCGGGTGCTCGACGCGCTGCAGATGAACGCCAAGCACGCCGTCGCGACACCGGAAGGCTGGAAGCCGGGCGACAAGGTCATCGTGCCGCCGCCCAAGACCTACGCCGACGCGAAGAAGCGCGAAGCCGACACGTCCCTCGAGGTCACCCACTGGTGGTTCTCGAAGAAGACGGTCTGATCGTCTCGGGAGGTCGGGCGAGCCACGTACCGCGACCGCCCCTCACCCTGCCTCAGCCCGCGTTGCCCTCTCCCCCTCGGGGAGAGGGCCGGCCAGCCAACACGCACGAGCACGATCGGCTCACTCAGCGACGGCCCGTCTTGGGGGGCTTCGTTCCTCGTTCGGCCCGCCCACGTTTCTCCGGAGGGCCGGACCGAGCAGGAGTCGGCCCACGGCCGGGCCTCGGAGGCGCGGGCCCGCGACGGCGCGAACGGCGGTCTTGCGGTTCTTGCGGTTCCTCCGAGTCGCCCGGCTTCGGCTGGATCCCGCGCGAGCGCTTCTTGAGCTCGACGAGCTCGCGCTCCCCGAGCGGGCGGAGCTTCCCCGGCGCGAGCCCCTCGATGGTCAACCCGGCGAAGTCCGTCCGCACGAGGCGCTGAACGCGCCGGCCGATCGCTTCGACCATCTTGTGGACTTGCCGGTTCTTGCCTTCGTGCAGATCGATCTCGAGCCACGTCGCGTTGTCGCTCGTACGGATCGTTGCGACGCGAGCCGCCCGGACCGCGGGCCCGTCGTCGATCACGACGCCCTCGCGGAGCCGATCGAGATCCTCCTTCGTGAGCACGCCGGCGACCTTGGCGACGTAGGTCTTCGTGACCTGCCGCGAGGGGTGCAACAACGCGTGGGCGAGCTCGCCGTCGTTGGTGCAGAAGAGCGCGCCGCTCGTGTTGAAGTCGAGGCGTCCGACCGGGAACACGCGCTCCGGCAGCTGCGAGAGCAGCTCGGAGACGCTCGGCCGACCCTCGGGATCGTGCATCGTCGTCACGTAGCCGCGCGGCTTGTGCAGCACGTAATAGGCGGGCTTCGACGCGACCACGCGCTGGTTGTCGACGTCGAGCCGGTCCTTGTGCGAGTCGGCTTCCGTGCCGAGCTCGCGCACGACACGACCGTTGAGCCGGACCCTGCCGTCCACGATCAGCTGCTCGCAGGATCGGCGCGACCCGAACCCGGCGCGCGCCAGGATCTTCTGGATGCGCTCCCGCGCCATGCGATCAGCGTCCGGCGCCAGCGTCCGACGCGCGCGCGGGCGCCGCGCCACCGTCGGCCGCCGGCTCGGCGCCCTCGCCTTCGCCTTCCTCGACGGGAGACTCGATGCCTTCCTCGCGGTCGCGTTGTCGCGTCTCGTCCTCGCGGTCCCAATGGTCGACCATCCCGTCGCCATCGATGTCTTCGCCGATTCGGACGACGCGGCCGTCTTCGTAGTACTCCCAGCGGTCGGGCCGCCACTGCGACGTCGTGCTGCGTCCGGCCATGTCGCGCTCGCCGCGAAGAGGCCGACCGTTCTCGTAGTAGATGCGTTGATCGAGCGAGCCGTCGCGGTTGCTGTCCTCTTCCTGTCGAACGATGCGGCCGTTCTCGAAGAAGACCACGACGTCGAAACGACCGTCGAAGTCGCGATCAGCCTCCTCGCGGAGCGGGCGACCCTCGTCGTTGTAGTAGCGAACCACGTCCTTGGTGCCGTCGCCGTTCAGGTCCGCCTCGCGGCAGATGAGGACGAGCCGCACCGCCGGCGGCCGCCCGACGCGCATGAAAACCTTGCGAACGTCGGGCACGTCGTCGCCGCTCGTGTCGTACTCGCTGACCTCGCGATCCGGCTGGCTCGCGTCGCACCGCCCCTGCGCCGTAGCGCTCTGCGTGGCGCCCGCGAGCTGCCGAGGTCGACGCGTCGCGCGTCGCCCGGAGCCCGATTCGCGCGAGCTCCCGCTGCACGCCGCGACCAGCACCCACACGAGAAGCACGAAGCGGCGCGTCACTCGCCCTCCCCGAAATCGATGCCACCGTCGGGCGCTTCGATGATCTCGCCGCCGGCTCCACCCGTCCCGGCGTCGGGCGCCTCGCGGCGCGGGCCCGCGTCGGCGGCAACTCCCGGCACGAGCGGCGTCGCGGGGCCCGTGCACGACAGGATCACGCGGTGCTCGTCCTCGGCCTCGGGATCGTTCTCCGTCCTGTCGGCGCGCCCATCGAGGTCCGTGTCGTAGCGGATTCGCACCAGACGACCGCTCTGGTACGTCTCCCAGGTGTCGGGTCGGCCGTCGCTCGTGCGGTCGCGCTCTGCCCGCGTGGGGACGCCGTTGGCGCAGTAGATCCACATGTCGATCGCGTTGTCGAAGTTGGTGTCGAGCTCTTTGCGGACGATGTTCCCCGCACGATAGAAGGCGATCTCGTCGATCCGACCGTCGAAGTCGAAGTCGAGATCCTCGCGGAGCACGCGGCCCTGATCGTCGAAGACACGGACCACGTCGATGCGTCCGTCGAAGTTCAGATCGACCTCGCGGCAACGCTCCCGCCCGCTGTCCTCGTCCATCACGCGCCGGATGTCGGGACGACCGTCGCCGTTGACGTCGACCTGGGCGACGCGAGCGTCGTCGTTGTCGCAGCGCTCGTGAGCGTCGGTGCTGCCGCGCGACCCACGCGGGCCTTCGCCGCGACGCGAGCTCGACGAGCTGCCGCACGCGATCCCCACGAGCAAGGCGACGGCCACCAACGCGATCGCACCCGCCGCCACTCGTGCCCGATGTCCCGATCTCATCGCCTCTCGCAGCCCGCCTCGCAGCGCGAGGGAGAATAGCTACCTGCTCCTACCCGGCGCAAGGACAGGCCCTCCCAAGTGGAAACAGCGCCACCCGAAGGTTGGGGAGCCTCTTTCCTGCGCGCCGGGTACCGGCGAGCTCGGGGGTCAACTCAGGGGCAGCCTTTGACACTATGTGACGGGTCATGTAGCACCTGGCCCCGCTCGACCCGACCATGGCCCGCAAAAAAATCTCGACCACCATCTACATCACGCCGGAGCAGAGCGAGAAGCTCAAGCTCCTGCACGAGCGAACGCAGGTGCCCATCGCGGTCTACATCCGCGAAGGCATCGACCTCGTTCTGAAGAAGCACTCGCGCGCGCTGCCGGGCCAGATCCCGCTCGTGCCGATGGACGACGAGAAGGCGTAGCACCGCGACGATGGCTCACGATCCGCTGCTCATCCGCAACTTCTCGATCATCGCGCACATCGACCACGGCAAGAGCACGCTGGCAGACCGCGTGCTCGAGGTGACCGGTGCGCTCTCCAAGAGAGAGCAACGCGAGCAGTTCCTCGACCGCATGGAGCTCGAGCGCGAGCGCGGCATCACGATCAAGGCACAAGCCGTGCGGTTGCCGTTCATCGCGAAGGACGGCAAGACGTACCAGTACAACCTGATCGACACGCCTGGGCACGTCGACTTCACGTACGAGGTCTCCCGAAGCCTGAAGGCGTGCGAAGGCGCGCTCCTCGTCGTCGATGCCACCCAAGGCGTCGAGGCACAGACGCTCGCGAACGTCTATCTCGCGATCGAAAGCGATCTCGCCATCATACCGGTCTTCAACAA
This sequence comes from Deltaproteobacteria bacterium, assembly GCA_020854145.1. GTDB lineage: Bacteria > Myxococcota_A > Polyangia > Polyangiales > JADZFZ01 > JADZFZ01. The sequence continues at coordinate 7,942 of JADZFZ010000903.1, forward strand.
GATCGATCTCGCCTCGGCCGACATCGAGCGAACCAAGCGCGAGGTCGAGCACGTCGTCGGCCTCGACGCGAGCGACGCGATACCGTGCAGCGCCAAGGAGGGCATCGGCATCGTCGAGATCCTCCAGGCCATCGCCGACCGGATCCCACCGCCCCACGGCGGAGCGCCCGACGCGCCGCTGCGCGCCCTGATCTTCGACTGCTGGTACGACTCCTACCGCGGCTCGGTCGTCCAGGTTCGCGTCATCGACGGCACCCTCCGCAAAGGCTCGAAGATCCGCCTGATGGCGACGAAGGCCGATTACGAGGTCACCGAGATCGGCGCCTTCACGCCCCACCCGACTGCCCTCGAGGAGCTCGGACCGGGTGAGGTCGGCTTCTTCGCAGCCAGCATCAAGTCGATCCGCGACACCAAGATCGGCGACACCGTCACCGATCTGTACAACCCCGCGGCGCAACCATTGCCCGGCTTCAAAGAGGTGAAGCCGATGGTGTTCTCGGGGATCTTCCCGACCGACAGCGCGCAGTACCCCGAGCTCCGCGCGGCGCTCGAGAAGCTCAACCTCAACGACAGCTCGTTCGTCTACGAGC